>JANOMD010000236.1:0-10233 GCA_031420135.1 Rhodoferax sp.
CATGAAAAATCTTCTCCCCAAAGCCGCATGGGCTTTGTTGCAGGAACAGACGCAGGCACTGTTCGTGGACGTGCGCATGGAAATTGAATCGTTGTATGTGGGGCGCCCACCCGGCGTTCACACGGTGGCCTGGTATGAGTACCCCGACCTGACGCCCCACCCGGGCGAGTTTGTACGTCAGGTGGAGCAGGAAGCCGGCAGCAAGTCGCGCACGATTGTGCTGATTTGCCGCAGTGGAAAACGCACTGTCGATGCCGGCCTGGCCCTGGAAGCAGCGGGATTCACCGATGTGGTGAATGTCCTGCACGGTTTCGAAGGCGATCTGAATGACACCTTTCACCGCTCAACGCTGAACGGTTGGCGTTTTGATGGCTTGCCCTGGGAACAGATGTGACGGTGGCTGGCGAACTTGCGCCGAATGGGCTGACCACGCTGACGCCCGCGCATGCCATCCTGCGCGAAGTTTTTGGCTACGCGCAGTTTCGCGGGCCGCAGCAGGACATCATTGAGCACATGGTTGCCGGGGGCGATGCCCTGGTGCTGATGCCAACCGGCGGTGGCAAGTCGCTCTGCTACCAGATTCCGGCGATTGCGCGCCAGCAGGCAGGGCACGGCATCAGCGTGGTGATTTCCCCATTGATCGCGCTGATGCACGACCAGGTGGGTGCCTTGCATGAGGCTGGCGTGAGCGCGGCGTTTCTGAATTCCACTTTGACCTTTGAAGAAGCTGCAGAGGTTGAGCGCAGACTGCTGCGTGGCGACATCACGCTACTTTATTGCGCACCCGAGCGCGTCACCACGCCACGCTTTGTGTCCCAGCTTGACGCCCTGTATGCGCGCCGCCATCTGAGCCTGTTTGCCATTGATGAGGCCCATTGCGTGAGTCAATGGGGCCATGACTTCCGCCCGGAATACCGCGCGCTGACGGTGCTGCACGAGCGCTACCCGGCGGTGCCGCGGATTGCCCTGACCGCCACCGCCGATGCGCTGACGCGGGCCGACATTCTAGAACGCCTGCAGTTGCAGGGCGCGCGTGCCTTTGTCAGCAGTTTTGACCGCCCCAACATCCGCTACACGATCGTTGAAAAGCAGGACGCAACGCAACAGTTGCTGCGCTTCATCGCGAACGAACACACAGGTGACGCAGGGATCGTTTACTGCCAGTCCAGAAAGCGGGTGGAAGAGATTGCACAGACGCTGTGCAATCACGGTATCAGCGCATTGCCTTACCACGCAGGACTTGATTTAAGCGTTCGGCGCGCCAATCAGGACCGCTTTTTACGCGACGACGGCATCGTGATGGTCGCAACGATTGCTTTTGGCATGGGCATTGACAAGCCCGATGTCCGCTTTGTCGCCCACCTTGACATGCCCAAGAACATCGAAGGCTATTACCAGGAGACCGGCCGCGCCGGGCGCGATGGCGAGGCGGCGGATGCCTGGATGGCGTATGGCCTGGCTGACGTGGTGAACCAGCGCCGCATGATTGACGAGAGTCCGGCCGGCGAAGCGTTCAAACAAGGCCTGCGCGGCAAGCTGGATGCACTCTTGGGCCTGGCCGAAGCGACCGACTGCCGCCGTGTGCGCCTGTTGCGGTATTTTGGCGAGAACTATAAAAACAATCAATTTTTCGACGGGCCGCCCCTAGAAAAATTAGCCCCCTCGGGGGGCAGAGAGGACGCGCCAGTGCCGAACGTGGGGGCGCAATTTCCCGACGGGCCGCCCCTAGAAAAATTAGCCCCCTCGGGGGGCAGCGACCACACGAAGTGGGAGAGCGTGGGGGCCATCTGCCACAATTGTGACAATTGTCTGGTGCCTCCCAAAGTGTGGGATGGCACGGACGCCGCCCGCAAGCTGCTTTCCACCATTTACCGGGTGCAGCAGCACAGTGGCATCAGTTTTGGCACCGGTCACATCATCGACATTCTGCGCGGGAAAACCACCGACAAAGTAGCCCAATTTGGCCATGCAGGCTTGAGCACGTTTGGCATTGGCTCGGAGTTGTCAGAACCCCAAATGCGGGGTGTCCTGCGCCAATTGATTGCGATGGATGCTTTGGCAGTCGATTCGCAGGCGTTCAACACGCTGAAACTCACCGATGGTTCGCGCGCCGTGTTGAAGGGTGACATGCGCGTCCAGTTGCGCCAAACGGTCTCGGCGGCGGGCCCTTCGGGCGCTGGTCGCAAGGGCAAAAAAGCTCCAGCCGCCAATGCCAGGCGCAGCGAAGCCAAAACGGTGATCGCACTGGACGACGCAGGGCTGGCACGTTTCAGTGCCTTGAAAGTCTGGCGCGCCGAAGTTGCCAAGGTCCACAACCTGCCGGCCTATGTCATCTTTCACGATGCCACGCTGATCGCCATCGCCTCCCGGGCGCCAAAATCAATGGCCGATTTGAACGGCATCAGCGGCATTGGTGTGAAAAAGCTGGAGGCGTATGGCGAAGAGGTGTTGCGAGTCGCCACCGGTTGAAGGCTACTGCAAAAACCCGATCCCCCGGTTTTCACGGACTTCGGGCTTGATGCGGTGTTCGGCCTCAAGCTGCTCGATGAACTCCAAGGCGCCGGGGTCTGAATCCAGAATCTCTGCCTGACGTTTCACGGCTGCAAAGTCGCCTGGGCAAAGCTGGTCCAGCAAGGCGAGTTTGGCGCGAATCCCAGTCGTCATCAAACTGGCATCACCTGCCAGCGCTTCGACCACAAACATGGTCTCGCGCTGCTCTTTCGTGAGCGGCTTGAACTTGATCTTGAAGGTAAAGCGGCGCAGCGCCGCCTGGTCAAGCCGGTCCAGCAGATTGGTGGTGCAGATGAAAATGCCGTTGTAACGCTCCATGCCCTGCAGCATTTCGTTGACTTCCGTGACCTCGTAGGTTCGCTGCGCGCCGCGCCGGTCCATCAGGAAACTGTCGGCCTCGTCGAGCAGCAACACGGCTTTTTCGGCCTCGGCTTCGCGGAACATGGCGGCCATTTGCTGCTCGGTCTCGCCCACATATTTGCTCATCAGGTCACTGGCCTGTTTGATGATGAGCGGCTTTTCAAGCGCCGTGGCAATGTGTTCACCCAAGGCGGTTTTTCCCGTGCCTGGCGCGCCGTAAAAACACAGGGCGCCATGGCCCCGCGCCTTCAGGGCCTCGACGATGCGCTGCACGTCATAGCGGCTTTCGATGTTGAGCATCGACAGGTCGTACTGCGTCACCATGCGCCGCGCCGGGGCCGCATCTGGCCGGGTGCCCAGCGCCAGGTCGGCGTTTTTAAGCTGACGCTCGATCAGCTTTTCAAGCGGCGACGCCAAGGCGGCAGCCGCTTCCAAACCAGTTGCAACCCCTGTTGCGTGCGGCTCGTCGGGCACGCCGACCAGGCCCGCAAAACGCACTGCCGTGCGGATTTGCGCGGGTGTCAGGCCCTTGCGCGAGGTGAGCTTGGCGACAAACGCATCCGACACCGCAACGCCTTCCAGCGTCTTGCGCACCACGCCTTCACGCGCACCGGGCGGCGGCGATTTCAACTCGAGGTGGTAGGCAAAGCGCCGCCTGAACGCGGGGTCGATCTGCTCGATGCGGTTGGTGACCCAAATGGTTGGCACGGTGTTGGATTCGAGAATCTGATTGACCCAGGCTTTGCCATTCACGCTGCCGGTACTGGGTGCGGCAACCTGTTCGGCACGCGCCAGCATTTGCGCGGCTTCGCTGGAGATCGGCGGAAAAACGTCCTCGACCTCATCAAACAGCAGTGCCGCTTGCGCGCTGCCCTTGAGGAACACCTGAGCGATTTGCAGGGATCGATAGCGGTCCCGGCCACTCAACGAGTTTCCTTCGCGGTCGGCGTATTCCACTTCGTACAGCTCCAGGTTGGCAGCCTGTGCAATGACTTTTGCAAGTTCGGTCTTGCCAGTGCCAGGTGGGCCGTACAGCAGGATATTGACACCGGCCTCCTTGCGCGCCACTGCGTTGCCGATCAGCCGGCACAGCACTTCGGTGTCGTCTTTGACATATGAAAAATCGTCCACCGTGAGCTGGCTCTTGACCGAGGGCCGCGTGAACACGGCCATCAACTCGGCCTGGTCGCGGTACTCACGCATCAGGACCGGTGGCAGTTTTTCGCTGACCTTCATCAGGTCCGCCAGGTCGGTGATGTTGTGTTCGGAAATCAGGTTCTCCACCATGCCGATGCGCTCCAGGCGCGAACCGGCGCGCAGCGCTTCGCCCACTTCCGTCGCGTTGACGCCCGCCACTTCGGCAATGGCGGCATAAGCTTCCGGTGCGTTGTTGACCTTGAACTCCACCAGAATGCTGCTCAAGTCACGCTGGTAGCGCGCCAGCGTGCCATACAACAGCAGGGCGCGCTCGGCCTTGTTCAGTTGCAACAGGCCAGCCAGCGCGTCGATGTTTTTCTCGACCAGCGTAGACTGTTTTTTCAGGACGTGCGCCAGCCAGTCGCCCGTGACGGACAGCAGGGAGATCAGGTCTTTGGGCTGGTCTTTGGCGTATTCATCGAGGTAAAAGAACAACGTGCCCTCTTCATAGGGCCCGCGCCAAATGCCATATTGGGCCAAAAAGTCGGGGCCGTTCAAGGCCTCCTGGCCCCGCCAGTTGTCGTTGGTGGCGCAGCGGCGGCCCAAAAACTCGCGCAAGCGCTCCAGCACGGACGCGGGCCACACCAGATGCCTGCCGGCCAGCGCGATCAGGCCGTTGAGGTCGCGCCGCGCGTTGAACGTGGCACCCTGGCGCACGGCCAGGGTCAGCACGAAATGCGAGCACATCAAGTCCAGCAGCGGCGCATCCTTGAGCCCGGGCGATGCCAGCGTGAGCCCACCACTTAAGCCTGCCACCAATCGCTTGACCATTCACGCCTCCTGTGAAGAAGAGCAACAACACTGAATTTACCAATGAACGGTGGAGCCGACCACCGCCGCCTGTCCATCTCCCAATGTTTCGAAAGGGTTTCACCCCAATCGAACAATGGGTTTCACCCCAACCCAGCAATGGGTTTCACCATAACGCAGACCGGCCCTGGTTGGAAGACACGGGTCGTGAAATCTGCAACACTTGGGCGGATGATTCAACTCAAAAGCATTGAGGATGCCGCCATCAGGCTGCGGGGTCAAGTGCTGAAAACACCCTGTGTCGCGTCCAAAACCCTGTCTGACATCAGCGGTGCGCAGGTATTCCTCAAGTTTGAAAATTTGCAGTTTACTGCTTCATTCAAGGAACGCGGTGCCTGCAACAAACTGGCCCAGATTGCCAACCCGCAGGCCGGCGTGATCGCCATGAGCGCGGGCAACCATGCGCAGGGTGTCGCCTATCACGCGCATCGGCTGGGCATGCGCGCAGTGATCGTGATGCCGCGTTTCACGCCGGGCGTCAAAATTGAGCGGACCCGCGGTTTTGGGGCCGAAATTGTGTTGTACGGCGACACGCTGGACGAAGCCCGCAGCCATGCACTGACCTTGGCCGCTGCGCAAGGGTTGACGTTCGTACACCCCTACGACGATACGGAAATTGTCACTGGCCAGGGCACAGTGGCCCTGGAAATGCTGCACGAAGTGCCAGAACTTGACACGCTGATTGTGGCGGTCGGCGGTGGCGGCCTGATCGCCGGGATGGCGAGCGCGGCCAAGGCCTTGAAGCCGAGCATTGAAATCGTGGGCGTGCAAACCACGCACTTTCCGGCCATGTTCAACGCCATCAAAGGCACCCACCACCCGCAGGGCAGCAACAGCATCGCAGAAGGCATTGCGGTGGGTACGCCGGGCGTGATCCCGCAGGCCATCATCAGACGTCTGGTGGACGACCTGGTGCTGGTGGATGAAGGCGATATCGAGCAGGCCATCGTGATGTTGCTGGAGGTTGAGAAAACGCTGGTTGAAGGCGCGGGCGCCGCCGGGCTGGCGGCGCTGCTGAAGTACCCCGAACGGTTTCAGGGCAAAACCGTGGGGCTGGTGCTGTGTGGTGGCAATATTGACCCGTTGCTGCTGGCCGCCATCATTGAGCGGGGCATGGTGCGCGCCGGGCGTCTGGCACGCATCCGCGTCAGTGCGCGCGATGTGCCGGGGTCGCTGGCCACCATCACCGCCACGGTGGCTCAGGCTGGCGCGAATATCGACGAGGTGCACCACCAGCGCGCATTTACCACGCTGTCGGCGCAAAACGTGGAGATTGAACTGGTGATTCAAACCCGCAACCGTGCACACATTGCCGACGTGCTGGCGCAATTGCACGTTAAGGGGCTGCAAGCCGAAATGGTCTGAGGAAGGTCTGAAGATAATCCGGCATGCTCAAATCAAAACTTGAAACATCGCTGACAGACTACTTTGCCAGTTGGCTGCAGGGACTGAACCTCGCCGTGGAGGCCACCACTGCGGACAGCGTGACGCTGCGCTCGCCACAGAATGACCAACTTGCACGCCCCGGCGGCATGCTGTGCGGGCAGGCCATGATGTCTGCCGCAGACACGGCGATGGTGGTGGCGCTGATCCATCATTTTGGCGAGTTGAAACCCTGCACCACCGTGCAAATGAGCACCAGTTTCATGCGTCCGCTGTCCAACCAGGATGCCCTGGTGGAGGCGCGCCTGGTGCGCGTGGGCAAAACCATGGCATTTGGCGAGATTGACATCCGCGGCGCTGATGACGGCAAAAGCGTTTGCCGCAGCGCCATCACCTACGCGCTGCTTTAAGTGGGCGCGAAGTGGGTATCCAGCGGGCGGTTTAGGTAAAATCGAACCCGTACCATCGCCTATCCGCCACAAACTTCCCGCGAAAGCTTCTCGCGGCAACCTTCGAAAGTACCGACATGTCAACCCCCGCCAAGCCCCACGATGCCACCCCCGAGCACACGCCAGATGCCACCGAAGCCATCGTGCCCTTGATCCCCATCGTGTTGCCCATCGTCGGCGGCGTGTTGATGTTCTTGTTGGCGTTCATCGCAGTGTCAATGGCCTGAACCTCACGTTTCAGTGGCCTGAACCTTACGTTTCAGTGGCCTGGTTTCTGGCCTGAAATGGCCAATTTGCCTGAGGTCGGTGCGGCCTGCGCGTACCTGGACGTACGCAACCACTCGCACACTGCTATGTCGGCATAAACTAATGCAAGTTTTGCATAACTTTCGGCGGTAATTGGTTGGTAACTCCCGCCTGAGTTCATAAAATCGTCATCCCGGACCAGTTTAGCCATTGGATTTCAAGGCCGGTTCACGCGAAGCGCTTCAGCCTTCGAAGCCGTTTTCTCCAAGTCAGCTAACTTTGAAAAGACGATTTTTAAACTAGGAGCCTTTTTTATATGAACTCACCCTCGATGCAAGGCTTGAACCTTCAAATCCCAAGTTATGTCAAAAACGCGAAATTAATCGCCTGGGTCGCCGACATGGCGGCCCTGGCCCAGCCTGACGCCATCTACTGGTGTGACGGCTCGCAAGCCGAGTACGACCGGCTGTGCCAGTTGCTGGTCGATGGCGGCGTGTTCAAACGCCTCAACCCGGCCAAACGCCCGAACTGTTTCCTCGCCCTGTCCGACCCCAATGACGTCGCACGGGTAGAAGACCGCACCTATATTTGCTCGGAAAAACAGGAAAACGCTGGCCCGACCAACAACTGGGTCGCCCCGGCTGAGATGCGCGCCACTTTGCAACTGGGCAAAGCGGATGGCACGCCGGCCTTGTTCGCCGGTTCCATGCGGGGCCGCACGATGTACGTGGTGCCGTTCTCCATGGGTCCATTGGGCTCTCCCATCGCCCATATCGGCGTTGAGCTGTCCGACAGCCCCTATGTCGCCGTCAACATGAAAATCATGACGCGCATGGGCAAAGCCGTGTACGACGTGTTGGGTGTCAATGGCGCTTTCGTGCCCTGCATTCACACCGTTGGCGCGCCCCTGGAGCCGGGCCAGCAAGACGTGCGCTGGCCTTGCAACAAGACCAAATACATCGTGCACTACCCCGAAACCCGCGAAATCTGGAGCTACGGCTCGGGTTACGGCGGCAATGCGCTCTTGGGTAAAAAATGCTTTGCGCTGCGCATTGCCTCGACCATGGGAAGAGCGGACTCGCAGGGGCCCTCCGGTGGCCTGGGCTGGCTGGCCGAACACATGCTGATCCTGGGCGTCACCAACCCTCAGGGCAAAAAATACCACGTCGCCGCCGCCTTCCCCAGTGCTTGCGGCAAAACCAATTTCTCGATGCTGGTGCCACCCGCAGGTTTTGACGGCTGGAAAGTCACCACCATTGGCGACGACATTGCCTGGATCAAACCGGGTGCCGACGGTAAGCTGTACGCCATCAACCCCGAAGCCGGTTACTTTGGCGTGGCCCCCGGCACCAACCTGCTGACCAACCCCAACTGCATGCTCAGCCTGAACAAAGACACCATCTTCACCAACGTCGCCCTGACTGACGACGGCGATGTCTGGTGGGAAGGCCTGGAGCGCGACAGCGGCAGCCTGCCCGCGCACCTGATCGACTGGCAGGGCCGCGACTGGACACCGCAAATCGCCAAAGACAACGCCGTGGATGGCAAACCCCGCGCCGCCGCGCACCCCAACTCCCGCTTCACCGTCCCCGCCACCAACAACCCGGCGCTGGATGCGGCTTGGGACGACCCCAAAGGCGTGCCGATTGATGCGTTTATCTTCGGCGGCCGCCGCTCCACCACCGTGCCGTTGGTCAGCCAGAGCCGCAACTGGGTCGAAGGTGTTTACATGGCCGCGACCATGGGCAGCGAGACAACCGCAGCCATTGCCGGCCAGCAAGGCGTAGTGCGCCGCGACCCATTCGCCATGATCGCATTCGCGGGTTACAACATGAGCGACTACTTTCAGCATTGGCTGAACCTGGGCGAAAAGCTCGCCGCAAGTGGCGCGAAACTGCCCGCCATCTTCTGCACCAACTGGTTTAGAAAAGGTGCAGATGGCAAATTCGTCTGGCCCGGCTATGGCGAGAACATGCGCGTGCTGAAGTGGATGATTGACCGCATTGAAGGCGCGTCTACCGCAGGGGACTATCGTGGTCCAAAAGGTGTTGACCAGCCGTTCGGTGTCAGCCCCACCTACGAAGAACTCAACTGTACCGGCCTGAACTTCAGCCAGGACCAGTTCAACACCGTCACCAGCTTCGACAAGGCCGCGTGGCAGGCCGAGCTGAAACTGCACACCGAGCTGTTCACCCAGCTCAAGCACCACCTGCCCAAAGAACTGGAAGAAACCCGGCGGAAACTGGAGCGGCGGCTGGCGGCCTGACGTCCAAAAAACTGCTGCACGTTGAAAAAATTAACCTGTAGGTTCATTTTTTCACGCCAAAGCGTGAAAAATCGACAAAATATCGATCAAATTGGCATATAGCTCTAGTATCTATTAGATAGTTTGCTATCTTTTTTGATACACTCAGGATGATCGAACGGCACTGCGCCCACTCGTCTTGCCAACGCGATCACCCCTCCTTGCAATCAGGAAAACCCGGGCGATCCTGGGGCCGTCTTCACTGCCATTCGACAGCCATTGGGGCGACTTGATTTCGCGCTGGACGCCGCGGCCGACCCTGACCCGCGCGGCTGACGACATTGAACACGTCGGCAAATGGCTGGAGTAGACTGCGCAGCAAGCCCCACGACCCCGGCGCACGACAAGTCTTTCGATTGAACAGGAATCACGATGATGGGAAAAGAATCGAGATCGCGTTCGACAACGGCTGCCGTCAAACAACAACCTCCGTCGCACGACCTGCTGCGCAGGATGGATGCCTACTGGCAAGCGGCCAACTATCTTTCTGTCGGCCAGATTTACCTCTACGACAACCCGCTTCTGAAGCTGCCGTTGACACTTGACCATGTGAAGCCGCGGCTGGTAGGCCACTGGGGCACGACGCCGGGCTTGAACTTCATCTACGTCCATCTCAACCGGATCATCAATCAATACGACCTCGAGGTGCTCTATGCCACCGGCCCCGGCCACGGCGGGCCAGCGCTGGTGGCCAACACCTACCTGGAAGGCACGTACAGTGAGCGGTACCCGAATGTGTCGCAGGACGAGCCGGGAATGAAGCAACTGTTCAAGCAGTTTTCCTTTCCCGGCGGCATTCCCAGCCACGTCGCCGCAGAGGTGCCCGGGTCGATCAACGAAGGCGGCGAGTTGGGCTATTCGCTGGCGCATGCCTATGGCGCTGCGTTCGACAACCCCAACCTGCTGGTGGCGTGTGTCGTAGGCGACGGCGAAGCTGAAACCGGCGCTCTGGCCACGAGCTGGCATTCGAAC
>JANOMD010000237.1:0-2616 GCA_031420135.1 Rhodoferax sp.
GGCACGAGCGCAAAGCTGGGCCTGACCATGGCGCGGCTGGATCGCATCAATAAGGTGACGGCTGATCTATGAGGCCGGGGGGGCTCAAAGGTCTGGCGCTTCATGGAATCTGGACCGACTGCTTCCCCTTACGCGCACACCCGCGAAATGGAAACCATTTTTCAGCATGGGCGGGACCGTCAAGTCCATTTGACGCACACAGTCGCAAAACTGCGCCAAGCTGAAATAAATTGTCTGGCGCTGTTCAGTTCAAACGAAGATCACAGCACCGGCCTGATATCAGGCACTTTTGGGGGTATCGAAGGCAAAGCCGGGGAACAAACCGGGGAACGAAACGACATTTTAGAAATTGAAAACTAGCATTCATGCGGGTTGCAAGCCATCTTTAGAGCGGTTTCACAGAACTCTAAAGGCCTCTAAGTAGCGATACTCAGAGGCCTTTTTCATTGGTAAATCAATAACTTACAGTGCAGTGGCAAAGTGGCGGTGACCAATAAAACAGGCAGGCCTAAAACAGACGGCAACAAACTAGCGCTGCATGCGAAGGACGAGGCTGATCGAAACAGCGCCGTGGCCGGTTACACGATTCCTCGATGCGTTATGCAGAGCTTCCTTAGGCCAATCTGGCAATAAAATTAACCTGCAGGTTAATTTACAGTGCAAAAACGCGTCAAATTTCAAAAAAATCCGATAAAATAGTGCTATAGCTCTCGTACTATATAGATAGTTTGCTATTTATTATATGGCAATTGAAATACCGCGACAAAAGACTTGGCGACCGCGACAGTCACCGTGCCGTCAGGCGAGTGGCAATGCGTCAAACGTGGCGTAGGTCCCCTTCAACCAGTTCTTGACGCGCTGGCGTTCCAGCATGCCCAGTGCGTCAGGTCCGGACGTGGTGTGGATGGCGCCCCAGAAGCTGGCGTTCTGGCGGTCAATCTTGCGCATGCTGGCTTCGTGCAACTGCGCCAGCGTGACAACCTGGCCGCCCAGCGCCAGCGCTTTTTTAAGGGCGGGCGAGTCGTCGAGCTGTGAAAAATCCGTCCCGCGCCCGAGATTTTTGACAATCAGGTAATTGGGCCCCGCGCCATAGGTGCTGACCAGCCGGTCCAGCAGGTCCACCGAGTCCTTGCCAGCGTCGGCAATGTGCCAGAAATTGACGGCAACGCCCATCTCGGCCATCACGCCCAACACGTCCGAGTCCCGGATCCAGAGGCTCAATGGCGCTGCGGTCTGGGCCGCCAGGTCGACGATCACGCTTTTTTTCTGCCCCTCAACCGGCGGCTCTTCAAACACAGCCGCAATCAGGTCAAGGCCCTCGTAGGTGTCCACAATGACGGGTGAGGCGTAATTTGCGTAAAAACGGGTGAACGAGGTGTGTGACCGGTCGGTGTCAAAGCCGGTGAACGGCCGTCGCTTGTCGATGAAGTACTGCGCCAGAACCCTGGCGGTGACCGACTTGCCAACCCCGCCCTTTTCGCCGCCAATGAAATTGAGTGATGCCATGAATGACCTTTAAGGTGTGATCGTTTTTGTTGTGATGGCTATTTTGCGCGGCGCAAATCCAGCGTGAATGGGAACTCCCGGCTTGCCGCCACGTTGACGGTTGCAGGCGGCACATTCATGCGGCCAGCGGTGTGCCCCATCGCAACAAAGCGTGACAAGCGGCGGCTTTCAGCTTCATAGGAGTTGACCGGGAAGGTGTCATAGCTCAAGCCGCCAGGGTGCGCCACGTGGTACTGGCAGCCACCCACCGAGCGTTTCATCCAGGTGTCCACAATGTCGAAGGTGAGCGGCGCATGGACACCAATGGTGGGATGCAGGCTGCTGGGCGGGTTCCAGGCCTTGTAGCGCACGCTGGCAACAAACTCGCCCACGGTGCCGGTGCTTTGCAGCGGCAGCGGTGCGCCGTTGCAGGTGACGCAGTAGCGGCTTTCGTTCATGCCAGTCACGTGGACTTCAATGCGCTCCAGCGACGAGTCCACGTAGCGCGCCGTGCCGCCACTGGTGCCTTCTTCTCCCATCACATGCCAAGGCTCCAGCGCGTTGCGCAAGGTCAGGCAGATGCTGGATGACTGCACCGAGCCAATCATGGGGAAGCGGAACTCATAGTGCGGTGCAAACCAGTTTGCGTCAAACGCATAACCCGCCGTGTTCATCTCGGAGATGACATCCTCAAAGTCCTGCTTGATAAAGGTTGGCAGCATGAAACGATCATGCAACTCAGTGCCCCAGCGTGTGGCGGGCGCTTGGTAAGACGCTTTCCAGAACCGTGCCACCAGTGCCCGCAGCAGCAACTGCTGCACGCTGCTCATGTGCGGGTGCGGCGGCATCTCGAACGCACGCAGCTCCAACAGCCCCAGGCGGCCGGTCGCCGAGTCGGGTGAGTACATCTTGTCGATGCAGAACTCGCTGCGATGGGTGTTGCCGGTGACGTCGATCAGGATGTTGCGCAGGGTTCGATCGACAATCCACGGCGGCATGACGCGGCCATAAACCTCGCGGTTTTTGTAGATTTGCTCGATGGCAATTTCAAGCTCGTAGAGCTGGTCGTTGCGGGCCTCGTCCACGCGCGGCGACTGGCTGGTGGGGCCAACAAACATGCCGCTGAACAGG
>JANOMD010000238.1:0-12387 GCA_031420135.1 Rhodoferax sp.
GCTTCAATGGCAGCCAGCAGGTGCAGATAGTCTTCGAGCTTTTCCAAGGGTGGCATGAAGATGTAAAGCACGCCTGACTTTTGCCCAACTGCCTCGGCTTTGGGGCCGCTGGCGCGCCGGGGGTCGCGCACCTCTACACACAAGGCCGTACGCGAAATCCAGTGGGCGGACTCGTTCATGGCGGGCACCCGGGTCGGGTTCAAAGGCTCCTGTTGCGCTGGCGTTTGGGCATTGACCGCCGCGTTCACGGTGGCGGATCCGGGCGAAGTCTGGAGCTTTCGCACGGCCTCAGCCGCAAGCCCGGTACCTGAAAGATGCGGCGCAGCACTGGTGCCGGCAAGCGGGTGCGCGCCACCAACGCCACCAACGCCACCAACGCCAACAGTGGTCAGGCTACCCATCGCCATGGGTCGGGGCGCATAGTTCGCGGCCATCGTGCCATGGGTGGGCAGGTTGGGGCGTGGCGCGGACGGATCCTGCTCCACCAAAAACGGGAAATCACTCTCCTTGACCCACGGCAACGAGTCCAGCGGCAGGCGCAGGCCCATGGGCGAGTCACCCGGCATCAGGTACATGCGCTCGTCGCGCAAGAACCAGGGGCCGGTGGTCCACAACGGCGATTTTTGCGAAGGCCCATCGCTGACCTTGATCGGCAGCACGTAGCCGACGACCGCATCCAGCTTCTGTTCAAACACCCGGCGCAGGCGGGCGCGTTCCATGGCGTCGTCCAGCTTGGCGTCAAACGGGTCAACGTTCACCGGCAGGCGCCGCTCGCGCCACAGGTAATACCAGACATCCTCATACGCACCTTGCATGTAGTCGGACGTAATGCCCAGCTTGACTGCCAGCGCGCACGTGAATCGTTTGGCATCGTCGGCGCTGTAATGCGTCGGGTTGCGCTCATCGGTGAAAAGCGCCGGGTTGGCCCAAACTTTCTGTTTGTCGGTGCGCCAGTAAATGTTCAGCGCCCAACGCGGGAGCTGCTCGCCTGGGTACCACTTGCCCTGCCCAAAATGCAGGAAACCGCCCTGACCGTACTCATTGCGGAGCTTTTTGACCAACTCGGTGGCAAAGCCCCGTTTAGTGGGGCCAAGCGCATCGGTATTCCATTCGGCGGCGTCCCGGTCACCGACTGCCACAAAGGTGGGTTCACCGCCCATGGTCAGGCGCACGTCGCCCAATGCCAGTTCTTTGTCAACCGCCGCGCCGAGCGTCATTACGTCAGCCCACTGTTCAGGTGTGTAGGGCTTGGTCACTCGCGGTGATTCGAAAATGCGGGTGACCGCCATGTGGTGGCTGAATTCAACTTCGCTCTCGTCAACACCGCCTTCAATGGGCGCTGCGCCCGACGGTTGAGGCGTGCAGGCCAGTGGAATATGCCCTTCACCGGCAAACAGGCCCGAAGTGGCGTCCAGCCCGATCCAGCCTGCGCCCGGCAAATAGACCTCGCACCAGGCGTGAAGATCGGTGAAATCAACCTCGGTGCCGCTGGGACCTTCCAGCGCTTTCACGTCGGGTTTGAGTTGAATCAGGTAACCCGACACAAACCGGGCCGCCAGCCCCAGATTGCGCAACACTTGCACCAGCAGCCAGCCGGAATCGCGGCAGGAGCCCGACCCCATCTCCAGCGTCTCTTCCGGGGACTGCACGCCGGGCTCCATGCGAATCAGGTACTTGATGTCCTTGGACAACTGTTGATTCAAGTCGACCAGGAAGGTGTTGGTACTGCGTTTTGCAACGTCAATTTTGTCCAGGTAAGCCTCGACCAGCGGGGTCACTGGTTCGGCCACGAGATAGGGCGTGAGTTCTTCCTTGAGTTGTGGCTCATAGGTAAAGGGAAATTCCTCGGCCGACGGCTCCAGAAAGTAGTCAAACGGGTTGTACACCGCCATCTCCACCACGAGATCAACAGAGACCTTGAATTCTTTTGTTTTGTCGGGAAACACCAGCCTGGCCTGGTAATTGGCAAACGGGTCTTGCTGCCAGTTGACGAAATGCCCTTCCGGTTCAACCTTCAGGGAATAAGAAATTATTTTGCTGCGGCAGTGCGGCGCGGGTCGCAATCGCACCATTTGCGGCCCCAGATTGACCAGGCGGTCGTAGGTGTAGTGCGTGACATGGTTGAGAGCGGCTTGGATTGACATGTGCTGATACTAGCAATATTAGTGCCCGGGGTTACCGCTCACCCAACCGAACCGTTGCGGGATGCCGGGCAGCGTGGTAAAAAATCGACGCGGTAGCATCAGGCTATGCCAAGCCGCCCTGAATCTTCCACCGTATTGGTCAGGCATGGCTTTTTTGTCCTATTCTTCTTCGTGGCCGGTACTGCCGTGCAGTTGCAGCAGCCCAATCTTTTCGAAACCAGGGTTTATGGCGGTTTACTGATTCTGAGCCTGTGCTTTGCGGCCTTATTGGCAGCCACAAAGAGAACTTGGAGCGGACAGTTCGCCTTGGTGTTGCTTGCGTTTGGCATTTTTGGGTTTGCCCTGACCGGGCTGCGTGCTGGCCAGTTTCTGGGCCAATCGCTCAGTGCGCAATTGCAGGGGAGTGACATCCTGGTGACGGGCGTGGTGGCGGCCATGGTGCAACGCAACGAGACCGGCGTACGGTTTCGGCTGGATGTTGAATCGGCCCGGGATGGTCAGACCGACGTGAAGTTGCCGCCGAAGATTTACCTGAGCTGGTATGGCGGTGTCACGGCTGGCATGGGCGGCCCCGAATTGCAGCGCCAAGCCATCGAACTGGTTCCCGGGGAGCGCTGGCAGATGCAGGTGCGCCTGAAAGTGCCGCACGGTGCGAGCAATCCGCATGGTTTTGATTTCGAACTCTGGCTGTGGGAACAGGGCCTGCAGGCCACTGGCTACGTGCGCGCGGGTCCAAAAGACAGCCCGCCGCAACGGCTGGTGCAAACCTGGGCGCACCCGGTTGAGCGGCTGCGCCAGCGCGTGCGGGATGCGATTTTTGAACGCGTGCCAGACCGCAAGGTGTCTGGTGTGATCGCCGCCCTGGTCGTCGGTGATCAAAACGCGATTGACCGCGCCGACTGGGACATCTTTCGAGCCACCGGCGTGGCCCATTTGATGAGCATTTCCGGCCTGCACGTCACCATGTTTGCGTGGTTCGCTGCTGCTTTGGTTGGGTGGCTGTGGCGCCGCTCTGCCTGGCTCTGCCTGGCTTGCCCGGTGCCAACCGTGGCCGTGATCGGCGGCGTGCTGCTGGCCTTTGCCTATTCGGTGTTCAGTGGCGGGGGGCTGCCCGCGCAGCGCACAGTTCTGATGTTGGCCACGGTCGGCCTGTTGCGCATCGCGGGCAAGCGTTGGCCCTGGCCACAAACCTGGATGTTGGCCTGTGCGGTCGTGGTCCTGTTCGATCCCTGGGCGTTGATGCAAGCGGGATTCTGGTTGAGTTTTGTCGCCGTGGGCATTCTGTTTGCAACCGACTCCGAATCGACCGATGTGAACCGGTCAGGAATTGGTTCGCTTGCCAATGGTCAATTGCTGAATGCAGCCGCGCCCGCTGGGGCCGGGTGGCTGGCCTATGCAAATCGAACCCTTAGGCGAGTCACGGCAGGTGCGGCGGCCAGCGTGGGGGCGACGTTCAGGGAGCAATGGACTATCACCCTGGCCCTCACGCCGCTCACCTTGCTGTTGTTTGGCCAGGTGTCGGTGGTCGGGCTGCTGGCGAACGCGGTTGCAATCCCGTGGGTGACGCTGGTCATCACGCCCATGGCGCTGGCGGGCACGCTGGCCGCACCGTTCTGGGACATGACCGCGTTGGCCGTAACAGGTCTCACCTGGTACCTTCAAGGTTTGGCCAGTTTCTCGTTTGCTTCAATTTCAATGGCGCAGGCACCTTTATGGGCAGGCGTTGCAGGGTTGGCAGGGGGTATTTTGATGGCCATGCGATTGCCCTGGTTTGTCCGCATTCAGGGATTGCCGCTGATGTTGCCGCTGCTGCTATGGCAGGCTCCGCGCCCCGAATTGGGGCATTTCGATTTGTTGGCTGCTGATATAGGTCAGGGCAACGCCGTTATGGTGCGAACCGCAAATCATGCGTTAGTGTATGACGCAGGGCCGCGCTTCAGCCTTGAAAGCGATGCGGGTCATCGCGTGGTGGTCCCGCTGCTGCGTGCGCTGGACCTTAAGCTCGACACCGTCGTGCTCAGTCACCGCGATGCTGATCACACGGGCGGGGCACAGGCCGTGCTGGCGATGCAGCCACAAGCGCAATTGCTCAGTTCCATTGAGGACGGGCATCCGTTGCAGACCACGCGCCAGGCAACCCGCTGCATGGCAGGCCAGCGCTGGCGCTGGGATGGTGTGGATTTTGAGGTGTTGCAGCCCTACGAAATGGACTACACACAGCCTGTCAGGTCCAATGCCATGAGCTGCGTGCTGCGCATCAGCAATGGCCGTCAGGTTGCGCTGCTGGCGGGAGATATTGAGCAGGCGCAGGAGGCCCGACTGGTCGCGGCGGGCGCGCCGCTCAAGGCCGATGTGCTGCTGGTGCCGCACCACGGCAGCAAAACATCCAGCAGCGCCGGGTTTCTGGACGCTGTGCAGCCGCGCCACGCGCTGGTGCAGGCCGGTTATCGCAACCGGTTTGGCCACCCGGCGCAAAGCGTGGTGGATCGCTATAGAGAACGCGGAATCAAGATTTTTGAATCGCCCCAGTGTGGTGCCATGACCTGGCACTCCGCGCAACCTGAGGCGGTTCGATGCCAGCGCCTGGAAGCGTTGCGCTATTGGCAACATGACCTTAGGGTAAATGCCAGTGCGCAATGAACCCATAAATCAGGGTGTTGGCCTCGATCTTGCTATCCTCCCTTCAGGAGACTGATTCCATGCAGAAATTTGATGAGATGTACACCCGCCTTCCCTATGAGTTTTTCTCAAAAGGCGAGCAGATTCGAGACCATTACAAAATCTACGACGAATGGCTGGCGCGCCAGCCTGGCGACATGATGGCCAAACGGCGCGAAGAGGCTGAGCTGATCTTTCGCCGCGTCGGCATTACTTTTGCCGTCTATGGTGAAAAGGACGAAGACGGGGCCGGGGCCGAGCGCCTGATCCCGTTTGACCTGATCCCCCGCGTCATCCCGGCGGATGAATGGGCGATGATGGAACGCGGGCTGGTGCAGCGCGTGACCGCGTTGAACCGCTTCATCCATGACGTTTACCACGGTCAGGAAATCATCAACGCCGGACATGTGCCGCGCGAGCAGATTGAAAGCAATGCCCAGTTCCGCCCCGAAATGATGGGTGTAGCGGTGCCGAACCAGATTTACTCGCACATTTCAGGGATTGACATCGTGCGGGCGGCCAATGCACAGGGCGAAGGCGAGTATTTCGTGCTGGAGGACAACCTGCGTGTGCCCAGCGGCGTGAGCTACATGCTGGAAGACCGCAAGATGATGATGCGCCTGTTCCCGGACCTGTTCAGCGCGCACCGGGTGGCACCCATTGCGCATTACCCCGATTTGCAGCTGGAGACCTTGCGCTCCAGCAGCCCTGCCACCACCAATGAACCCACGGTCGTCGTGCTGACGCCGGGCATGCACAACAGCGCGTACTTCGAGCATGCCTTTTTGGCGCAGCAAATGGGCGTTGAACTGGTTGAAGGCCAGGACTTGTTCGTCAAAGACAATTTTGCCTACATGCGCACGACCCGGGGCCCCAAGCGCATCGACGTGATCTACCGGCGCGTGGACGATGATTTTCTCGACCCCAAGGCATTTCGCCCCACGTCAACCCTGGGCTGCGCCGGACTGCTGGATGCCTATCGCGCGGGCCACGTCACCATCTGCAATGCAGTCGGCACTGGCGTGGCAGACGACAAGTCCATCTACCCCTACGTGCCTAAAATGATTGAGTTTTACCTGGGTGAAAAACCGATTCTGAACAACGTCCCGACTTACCAGTGCCGCGACAAGGACGACCTGGCCTACACGCTGGCCAATCTGAAAGACCTCGTGGTCAAGGAAGTGCATGGCGCAGGCGGCTATGGCATGCTGGTGGGGCCAGCGGCCACCACCGCCGAGATTGACGAGTTCCGCAAAGCCGTGCTCGCCAACCCGAATGGCTACATTGCCCAGCCGACCCTCAGCCTGTCGAGCTGCCCCACGTTTGTAGAGAGCGGCATTGCGCCGCGGCATATTGACCTGCGGCCCTACGTGCTTTCTGGCAAAACTGTACAGATGGTGCCAGGTGGCCTGACCCGTGTGGCCCTCAAGGAAGGCTCGCTGGTGGTGAACTCGTCACAGGGCGGCGGCACCAAAGACACCTGGATTCTTGAGCCAGACGTTGCCGAGGATGCGGCAACAAAGGCGCCTGCAGACGGCGCCTCGGCTTCTGATGAGGCCGCACCATCGACGCCGGCCAAGCCAGCCACGTCGTCGCAATCGCAAACCCAAATGTCGTGACGCCCACGTCCCCATCAGAAGGAGCCATTCAATGCTGTCACGCACCGCCGATCATTTATTCTGGATGTCCCGTTACACCGAGCGCGCCGAAAACACCGCCCGCATGCTGGACGTCAATTACCAAAGCTCGCTGTTGCCCCAGTCGCAGGCCATGACGCAGGCCGGCTGGGAAGGGCTGATCAGCATCAGCGAACTGCTGCCGGCCTACACCAAGGTTCATGGGGACATCAGGGCGCAGGAAGTCATGGACTTCATGGTCAAGGATGAGAGCAATCCGTCGTCCATCCTCTCCTGCCTGAGCTCGGCCCGCGAAAATGCCCGTGCCGTGCGCGGGACGCTGACCACCGAAGTCTGGGAAACTGAAAACACCACCTGGTTGGAGGTCAGGCGCATGATCAAGGCGGGCGATTTTGAGCGCGATCCGTCACGGTTTTTCGAGTGGGTGAAGTTTCGCTCGCACCTGTCGCGCGGCGTCACGGTCGGCACCATGCTGATGGACGAGGCACTCTATTTCATGCGCCTGGGCACATTTCTGGAGCGGGCCAACAACACGGCGCGGCTGGTCGATGTCAAGTTCCACACGGTGCAGAGCGATTTCTTTGGTGCCGCAAGCAGCGAAGACCAGGAATATGATTTTTACCACTGGAGCGCGATTTTGCGCAGCGTCTCCGGTTTTGAGGTCTACCGCAAAGTCTATCGCGACGTGATCAGGCCCGAGCGCGTGGCCGAGCTGCTGATCCTGCGGGCCGACATGCCACGCTCGCTGCACGCCAGCCTGAACGCCGTGGTGTCCAACCTGGCGCTCGTCGCCACCGACCTCAACAGCGAAACCAACCGCCGCGCCGGCAAGCTCGCCGCAGAGCTGCGCTACGGCCGCATCGATGAAATCCTGGCGACCGGCCTGCACGCCTACCTGACGCAATTTCTGGACCGCATCAACGACCTGGGCGCGCAGATCAGCCGAGAGTATTTGATTCCGTCATAGGGCGAGAGCATCGGCATGGCGGCGCAGGTGGCGCACAGCAGCTACATGGATGTACCGTCCGCGCGCAACGCAGCCAAAGCAACCGATGCCAAGAAGCCTAAATGTGTCCGTGGAAACGGGGCAAGTCCATGGTGACTATCAGAGCTGCGGGCAAGCCTGAAAAACCTGCTCCAGCGAAGGCAAGGACTCGGGCCGTGCTTCAAATCCAAAGCTCAGGAACCAGGTTCTTTTGAGTTCGAGAATGTCGCTGGCATGGTTCAGAACCAAAGTCTCCAGCGCTTGCCGAACCTGCGGGTCGCCCTGTGCCAGAGCGCGCACTGCTTCGCTCACCGCGTTCAAAATATCGCTTGACAGGGCTTGCCATTGACTGGCTGGAGAGCCCGTGGCAAGCAAGCCAGCCTGGCCGTGAGACACCAAATCGCTTAGGCGCCCAGCGAACAACGGATCGTATGAAATCAAACAGTCGGCAACCGCGCCACCCAAAACCACGCTGATCCTGAGTTCCGTCCAGTCAAGCTTTCGAACCAGATCCCGGCGCTCCAAATGAAATTCGAGGAACATGACAACCAGACGCAATTGCTCTTGCGCCAGTGGATTGGATCGGTCTACGGCTGGAGCTACGACTTCTCTGAGCGCCTTGATGGCGGCCAAAAATGCGTTTTCACTTTGGTCAGGCATGGCGTTTCCCTTGTGCGGTGGCGCTGCCAGATGTTGAGATCGCAGTCAACAAGGATTGACGCAGTTCCTCCATGAGCACATAGGCGGCGGATTCAATGCGGGATAGAAGAATGTCCTGGTGCGACTTTTGAAGGTGCACCACGCGGTAGCTGGTTCCCAGGACGGTCACAACCTGCTGAAATCGGCTCAAAATCGTATAAAAGTTCAGGCGTACGTGATCTACGCTGAGGCCAGAGGCACGCTCATACTCATCCAGGAACTCTGCCAATGGGAGCAAGCCACACACCAGCAAGTCCTTGCCGGACTCGTCATAGTGACCGATCGCCTCCGAGGTGGCCCAGGCCAAATCACGATGGCGGTCCCCCAGTGTGCAGCGCTCCCAGTCAAGAATCGATGTGACTTCCTCGGTTTTTGGGTCATAGAGAAAATTTCCACTGCGGTAATCGCCGTGGATCAGGCTCGCATGGTCGAGTGTGGGCAAATTTCGCTGCAACCAGTTGCGCGCAACATCCATAAGTGGAGAGGCATCCGCGCGATCCTCCTCCCAACCTCGCAAGGCCCGGTTAAGCTGCCAAAGTGCGGTCTCTGTGCTGCCCAGCTGAGGCCGATCAAAGCTACTGAGGTGCGACTGGCTGTGGTCGAAGGTATGGATCCTGGCGAGACATTCAACAAACTGCAGGCCGAGTTTGCGGCGCAAGCCTGGGCCGAAGTTGATGCCCATTCCCGTCACGCGCTTGTTGGAAAACGAGACGGGTTTTGCAATTCCTGAACTGAAACTATAAATCAGGGCAGGCTCGGGGAACCATTCTGCGTCCCGGTCCACCCAGTACACCTCCGGCACCGGGATCACCGGGGCAAGTGCCTGAATAATTTCGAATTCCCGCAAGCGACTTGAAGGGTTAAGTGACTCCGCAGGCTCCATGCGCAAGACCAAATCCCGCAAGGTATGGCCGAGGATGGGAAGTTCACTGTGCAGCGTAAAACGCATTTGAAGCTTGGAGCCGCCACCGCCCAGCCACGTGGCGTTTGTGACGTCGAATCCGCCTTTGATTTTTTCCTTTAGCATCTGCTTCAGGTAGTTCACCAGTTCTTCGAGACTCTGCATCCTGAAAGGTCCGCTGGCCCTTCGCTCCATACGTCGGGTAAACGCCCAATCGATCTCACGCTCGGTCGGATACCGATCACGCATGTCCTGAATAAAGGCCGGGCTGGGCCGGTCACGGTCAATTGGCGCTGTCTTGCACTGCTGGATTTTCGGGGCTAAAGGCATAAAAATTTGTCCAGTTCAGTGCTCATCCTTGCAACTTGGCGATATCCTGCTCAACCGGTAAAAAGCGACCTGAAACCCTGCGTCCATCGGCGGCCGTGCCGCAACGTGAGGGCGGGCAATCCCATGGTTTCCATGACACAGCCGTGTCCGATTCGATCTTTGTAAATCCAGCGCATCATGCTGGTGTACGTTACGGTGGCTGAATAAGCATTCCAGGGTGCACCCACCTCTGAGTAGGCGTACATTTGAAAATGCTTGCCCCTCACGTCCGTGAGTTGCATATCCATGGCGGTCACGATATTGCCAAGCCGGGTGGTCTGCAATTGGCAATCCTTGACCCCATAGACTTCACCATCTTCAAGAATATAGGCATGGGCCAGTTTTTGATCTGAGCCGGTTGGCGCGTCCAGGTCCAGGTGCGTGATCACATGCAGGGCCAGGCTCTCGCCAAAGCTGGCCGATATCGAATCCTGTGCGTTCATCACAATCGGATTTCTGAAACCCCAACTGTGGTCCATGCGCTCAACGCAATCGATTTTGAATTCCTTGCCGCGAATTTTCACCCATCCGGTGACATGGCCAGTCAAGTCGAAATGGCCACCCCAAGCCGCACCCAATCCCGATCCCGCATGTTGTTCGGCCCGGGTTTTGGCGGCCTTGGGGCTGTGCAGGGGGTCGTGAATATCGAACGGATCCATCAGGCCGATCCAGTCCACATGAATCTCGGTGTCGTCGTAGCCCACATAGTCGATGCGATAGTCACGGGGAGGTTTCGTCGCCTGCACGCTGAGGCCCATTGGGGAGCGGATATCGGAAAAACGGGCGGGCGCTGGCAGATGCGGTTCGGCATGGAAATACACCAGGTCGGCACGGGTTTGCGACAAACAACCGTAGATGGCAATGTCGTTCACCATGACCCCGATGCCTGGCCTCACCACGACATAAACGGTAATCATCAATCGCTCTTCGGGAATGATGATGGGGAAGAAATAAGTTTCTGCCCAACTGTGGCCTGCGTCAGGTGGCGTGTGAAATTCCAGGTCTTGGGGGGTGATCATGCGGGCACCCCGTGCTTTTCCCTGAGCACACGCTTGAGAATTTTTCCAGTGGCGCTGATGGGCAGTCCGGTTTCGAAAATAATTTGCTTGGGCAGCTTGTAGCCGGCAATCAGGCTGCGGCAGTGGGCTATCAATTCATCGGCTTTCAACTGTTTGCCCGGCTTGAGCACCACCACGGCGGCAACGCGTTCGCCCCAGCGCTCATCAGGCAAAGCAATGACAGCGGACTGCGCCACGTCGGGGTGCTTTTGAATAGCCTGCTCCACCTCAGCTGAGTAAACATTTTCACCACCGGTCACGATCATGTCCTTGACCCTGTCGACAATGTAAAAAAGGCCATCCTTGGGGTCCCGGTAGCCCGCATCGCCGGTTCGATACCACCCCCGATCGAGAACACTGGCGGTCTGATCAGGTTGATTTCGGTAGCCAGAAAAAATGGCGGGTGACCGCATTCTGATTTCACCGATTTCTCCATCGGGTAGCGCTCGACCGTCATCGTCAACAATGAGGAAGTCGATTAGGGGAAGCGGTGTTCCGCAGGATTTAAGCTTGCCCTCGTCCACCAGATCGTGCTGCTCGGGGCGAAGAATGCTCATGGCGCCACAGCTTTCGGTGGCACCATAGAACTGCATGTACTCGCAGGGAATTTCTTTCAGGGCACGCTTGAGCAGTTGGGCATCGATGGCAGACCCTGCATACATGATCAAACGCAATGAACTGCAATCGGCGCTCCTCGCCTCGGGATGGTCAAGCATCATCTGGATCACAATCGGCGCCAGCACCAAAATGGTCGGACGTGTTTTCTCAATCAGCTTGAGCATCTTGCCGGGTTCCAGCATGGGCATGATCGAAACCGTACATCCGTTGTACATGGCCTGAACCGGCAGTGCGGTTCCCAAGAGATGGAAATTTGGCATCACCATCATCAGAATGTCATCTGGTTTCCACTGAAAAACTGGCTCAAAGTGTTCGCTCAAGCGCATAAAGTTCAGGGCTTGATGAGAAATCTCGACACCCTTTGCCTGTCCTGTTGTGCCCGATGTGTACATGAGCCAGGCAATGCTGCGTGGATCGCCTGGCAAACCGGGGTCGCTTGCTTGCGCGGGGCCTACAAATGCATCCAGATCACCATGCAAGTTATGTGCAGGCCGAATGACCACGTGGTCAAACGCATGCTTGGCCAAGATGCGAACTGCCTCCAGTTGAGGCAGGAACTCTTCGTCGACAAACACCAATATCGGCCGGCTGTCATCCACGATGGCCGACAACTCCACCGGCGTGAGGCGCCAGTTGAGTGGCAGCACCGTCGCCCCAGCCTTTGCGGCCCCATACAAAATTTCAAAGAATGGAATTGAATTCTTGCCTAGAAACCCAATCGCACTACCTTCGGATGCCCCTCTTGCTACCAAGGCCTGCGCCACTTTAGAGGTGAAGCCGTCCAAGTCACCATAGGTCAGTGAAAAGCCCCCTTCAAGCAGCGCCATTTTGTCAGGCGTGACCCGTCCGTAATAGCGAACGATGTCTGGAACATTCTGAATATCTGCATACAACCACATAAAAACGATCTCCTGATTGATGATTTTTAACAACTTAACGAGACAAGAAAACTTCGATTCATGATGATTCCCGTGTTGTTGAAGTAGAAGTAAATAGGGTGGCCCAGATTAACAAACCAGGCAGCCTTTTTGTAAAATCATACTGTACGCTAGTAGTTGGTAAAGATGCTTACTGTATGTAAAAATATCCCAAGAGAAAACCCTTGCCTTGGCCGGTCAACCTAGGAAATTCAGAGCGGAATGGAACACGCCACAATGGGTGTCCTTGAGCTCTTCAAAGGCACACACCCCTTGAAAACTGACATTCTTGTTCTCGGCGCTGGCATGGTGGGCACCTGCACCGCCTTGCATCTGGCGCAGCGTGGGCATTCTGTGGCGCTGATTGATCGCGGCGCGCCGGGCGGCGAAACGTCTTATGG
>JANOMD010000239.1:0-3024 GCA_031420135.1 Rhodoferax sp.
CCTGATCGTCACCCTGCCCGGCCCGGATGAAGACCACAACCCCGAGACCGCCGCCCGTTTGAGCGAAGTGTTGCGCGCCAATCCCGACGTGCCGTATGAGCAGCGCATCCAGACCGCCCGCTTCATCGAAGACCTCACGGCAGGTTACCAGGGCGGTTGGTACAGCGTGATCAGCCTGCACGGCGGCGGCTCGCCCGAGGCCATGAAGCAGGAGATTTACCGAAACTACCCAGTGGGCAGCAAAGTCGAGCTGGTCGAGCGCATTCTGGAACGTGGCATCGGCGCAGACGGTTCTGCCGCTGCCGCCCCGCACGACCCCACACGGGCCATCACCAAGGTGCGCCAGCCGGGCAAATGTTGCGACACCGGGTGCACCGTGCCGGGGCAACCGGTGATGGTGGATTTGCCGACGCCGTTGGCGTCCAAGCGGTGATTGCCTCAGCACGATGGAGGGAATTGGGGTCAGGTCGCAATTTTTAGTTCCAACGTAACTTGAGTACAAGTTAGTCTCCTCTGAAACTTCGTTTTCTGATTCGCGCAGCAAAGCACCCGCAGGGTCGGCGTTCAGCCGAGAAAATTTGGGCTCTGACCCCAATTCCCGGCTCGCGCGACCGGACGCGATCAGTCAGCTCCTCAAAGCGTCAACAACCCCAAACCCGCATACTGCCCAAACCCCTGGTCAAACGTCACCACGCGCAAACCGGCAAGTTTGGCGAACGCCGCGAGGTAGGCGTCTGTCCAATCAGAAGCGCGGAACTTCGCCTGGTTGGTTAGACTGCGAAACATTGCGTCCATTCCAAGCGGCTCTGCCAGGAACGCAACCTCCGGCAGGTCGGCCACGGCTTGCCAGGCGGCCCACGCTTGTTGAACGGTGTAGGGTGAACCGCCCATCACCACCTTGTTGGTTGACAGGCGCAGCAACCCCAGCATGGTGATGCGGCAAAACACGATTCGCCGGGCCGGGCCTGAATCACCCTCGCCGCCTTCGTCCCAGTAGCGCATGGCCGTAGCGTGATGCGGGTGCTGAATGTTCAGCAAAGCCAACCAGACGTTGACATCTGGCAGGTCGCCGCCAGCGACCAGGCCGCCAAGACTACTTCTTGCCACTTTTCACGCCCCGGATTGAAGCGTCCTGCAAATCCATCATGGCATTCAAGTCGGCATTGCTCAAGGCAGGCATCGGCTTGGCTGAGGTGCGACGAAACACAGGCGCCGCGCTGCGCACTGGTGCGAGGCCTACCTCGGGTGGCCGCTGCAATGCCGTTTGCACCAGATTGGCAAAATAGTCCTTGAGCTTGACACCCTCAAGGGCGGCGCGGGCTTTGAGCTCACGCATCAGGGAATCTGGCAAATCCAATGTAGTACGCATAAAAGAATTTTCGCATAAAAACGCATTTTTCTAACGATTCCACGGAAATCCGCAAACCAAAATTGCCGACCCCAAAATGTCCGCAGGCAATAGTTGCCGGTTGGAATGGGGCAAACCCCCGACCCGCCAGGCACCGCGCATTTGGCGGTCCGGTTGTTCTTCAGATCAGCGTTGCTGAAACAGCACCAGCCGGGCCTCGCGGCTGAGGTTGCCCTTGCTCGCGGTGACGGTGACTTCATAGCGCGTGCCGGGCACCGGAACCTGCGACTGAAAGCTGAAAGCGAAGTTGCCGGACGCGTCTGAACGCAGGGTCTGGTTCAGTACCTGTTGGTTGATGCCGAAGAAGCCGGCAATCGAAGCGACCGCCTGCACCTGAACATCCAACTTGGCGTCCGGCGCAGTCCGCCCGCGCACCTCAACGGCGCCGCCGCTGACCTGCGCATTGTTGGCATGGCTGGTGATTTCAAGCGGCAGCGCAGCCGCTGCAGGCGGCGGCGATTGCGCACTGGCGACATTGAATAGCCAGTCCTGCCGCACGGCGTTGCCGACATTGTCGGCAGCGGTGACCTGAACCGGCCATGAACCGGGCTGCAGATCGCCGCGCCAGGTGATGAACTGGGGCGTGATGCTGGCATTGCGCGTCACGTCCTGGCCGCCGATCAGGATTTTCACGCTCTTGGGGTCAACGCCGACGCCGCCCCGGTCATCGAAGGTGGCGGACACCGTGACCGGGTTGCCAGTGACCGTCTCATTGTTGTGCGGCGCAAGGTTTCGGATGGTCGGTGGCTGGGCATCGACCAGCAGGGCCTGGTTCAGGCGCGAGCGCGCCACCTGGCCGTTGCCTTCAAGCGCAGACGTAATGTTGAGAGAGGGCGGAAAGTTGTCGTTGCGCCGGATGGTGTAAGCGCCTTCATAGCGGCCAGGACGCACTTCGGCCATGGCCACGTTCTGCACCACCCCGTCGATAGTGAACGTTGCGCGCGCGCCCGGTGTGCCGAATAGGACGAAGCGCAGCTCGGCACCGGGTTCGATACGCGCCACCGGCGTGACGCCAAAACGCTCAATGGCCAGCGGCGCAGCCTGCGGCACGGGCGGCGCAGCGGCAGCGACTGGCGGTGCGTTGCCGGCCAGCGCCTGTGTCGCGACGACGGAGATATTGCGCACACGCAATGTTGCGCGCGCCGTTGGCGGCGCGCTTAACCTGTCGCGCCGGCTCAGTGTGTAGGTCCCCTCATAGACACCGGGATCGACTTCGCGCAGCGCAATCGTCTTGTTGATGCCGCTGATCCGCACGCTGGCCTTGCCGCCCGCTGTGCCTTCGAGCGTGAAGTCGATATCGCTGCCCGGCACCGGCTGCTCGGTCACGTTGACCTGAAAGCTGGTGATCTCGGGCGCTTCAAAACGCCCCTTCGGCTGCGCTTCGGCAAGCTGCGGTGCCGTGGCGGTGAAACCGATAAAGAGGAGAGGAGCCAAAAATGAAAGTAAACGCTGAAGTCGCATGATCTTGCCTTTGGCAGTGGAATGATTGCTTTCTAACACGCAGCCAGTCGCTTATGTGTAGGACGACTGGCTGGACATCCGTCATCCTGAAGCCTTGATTGACTGGGCCGCTGTCCACCACGCGCCGCTATGTCGAAACCATGGGCGGTCAACTT
>JANOMD010000240.1:0-6325 GCA_031420135.1 Rhodoferax sp.
TCAAAAAACCGCCCTCATCACCGGCATTACCGGTCAAGACGGCTCCTACCTCGCCGAATTTTTGCTGGCTAAGGGTTACATCGTTCACGGCATCAAGCGCCGCGCCAGTTCGTTCAATACCGCCCGGGTAGACCACATTTACCAGGACCCGCACATTGACAACCGCAATTTTGTGCTGCACTACGGCGACCTTAGCGACAGCAGCAACCTGACGCGAATCGTCCAGCAAACCCAGCCCGACGAAATCTACAACCTTGGCGCTCAAAGCCATGTGGCTGTGAGTTTTGAATCGCCCGAGTACACCGCCGACGTTGACGGCATGGGCACGCTGCGCCTGCTAGAAGCAATTCGCATACTGGGGCTTGAGAAAAAAACGCGCTTTTACCAGGCCAGTACAAGTGAGCTGTATGGTCTGGTGCAGGAAACCCCGCAAAAGGAAACCACGCCCTTTTATCCGCGCAGCCCCTACGCCGTTGCCAAGCTTTACGCCTACTGGATTACGGTGAACTACCGCGAAGCTTACGGCCTGTATGCCTGCAACGGCATTTTGTTCAACCACGAAAGCCCGCGCCGCGGTGAAACCTTTGTTACCCGCAAGGTTACGCGCGGCCTGGCCAACATTGCCCAGGGCCTGGAAAGCTGCCTCTTCATGGGCAATATCGACTCACTGCGCGACTGGGGCCACGCACATGACTACGTGCGCATGCAGTGGCTCATGCTGCAGCAAGACCAAGCTGAAGACTTTGTTATTGCTACCGGCAAACAGGTCAGCGTGCGTGAATTCATTACCCGCAGTGCCATCCAGCTTGGCATTACCCTGCGCTTCAAGGGCCAGGGCGTTGATGAAGTCGGCATTGTGCAAGCTGTGGCAGGCGACAAGGCCCCGGCCGTAGCTGTGGGTGATGTGCTGGTCAAGATCGACCCGCGCTACTTCCGTCCCACCGAAGTGGAAACCCTGCTGGGCGACCCCACTAAAGCCAAAGAAAAACTCGGCTGGGTGCCCGAAATCACGCTCGACCAGATGATCGAAGAAATGGTTGCCCACGACCTCGACCAAGCCCGTCGCCATGCATTGCTGAAACAACACGGCTACGAAGTGGCCGTGAGCGTGGAGTAAGCCGCCATGAACAAGCCATTGCGCATTTATGTAGCCGGCCACCGCGGCATGGTCGGCAGCGCGATCGTGCGTTGCCTGCAGGCCAAAGGTCATGAAGACATCATTACCCGCACCCACGCCGAACTTGACCTGACCGACCAGCAGGCAGTGCGTCAGTTCTTCGGCAGCGAAAAGATCGACCAGGTTTACCTGGCAGCTGCCAAAGTCGGCGGCATCCACGCCAACAACACCTACCCGGCAGAATTCATCTACCAAAACCTGATGATGGAGGCCAACGTCATCCACGAAGCCTGGCGCGCCGGCGTACAAAAACTGCTGTTTTTGGGCAGCAGCTGCATCTACCCCCGGCTAGCCGCGCAACCCATGGCAGAAGAGGCGTTGCTGACCGGTCAGCTGGAACCTACCAACGAACCCTATGCCATTGCCAAGATCGCCGGAATCAAGCTTTGCGAAAGCTACAACCGCCAATACGGCGCCAGCCACGGCATTGACTACCGCAGCGTCATGCCCACCAACCTCTATGGTCCTGGCGACAACTATCACCCGGAAAACTCCCACGTTATTCCCGCGCTGATTCGCCGCTTCCATGAATCCAAAGTTAACAGTGCGCCCAGAGTCACCATCTGGGGCACCGGCACCCCGTGCCGCGAATTTTTGTTCGTGGACGACATGGCCTCTGCCAGCGTGCATGTGATGAACCTGCCCAAGTCCACCTACGACCAGCACACCCGCCCCATGCAAAGCCACATCAACGTGGGATATGGCAGCGATATCACCATTGCACAACTGGCGCAAACCGTTGGCCAGGTCGTGGGCTACCAGGGTGAAATCGACTTTGACACCAGCAAGCCCGATGGCGCGCCCCGCAAGCTGATGGACAGCAGCCGCCTCAAGTCGCTCGGCTGGCATGCCAAAGTGGGTCTAGTAGCAGGCCTCACCGCCGCCTACCAAGATTTCATGTCTCAGCTGTTGGCCGAGGAATCCTCTTTTTTGAAGTCACAAACTGTGACTTCAATCCCGTCATTGCGAGCGCAGCGCGGCAATCCATCCCCATCACCGACCCAGCCATGAAAACCGCACCCACCAAAGGTCAGCTATTGGTTCAAAACACCATCGTCTCGTTCACACGAATAGCACAAGGCGACTTCATATCCCTGACTGACATTGCCAAGGTTAAAAATCCTGACGAACCCAAAGATGTCGTCAAAAATTGGCTACGGTCGCGCTCGACCCTCGATTTTCTGGGGCTATGGGAAAAAATCAACAACCCAAGTTTTAAAGGGGTCGAATTCGACTCCTTTAAAAATCAGGCTGGCACCAATAGTTTTACGTTGTCCCCCAGCAAATGGATTGAGGCAACGGGTGCTATTGGCATTCGCAGCACAGCAGGGCGAACAGGCGGCACTTATGCCCACCAAGATATCGCATTTGAATTCGCATCCTGGGTGTCAGCAGAGTTCAAGCTCTATCTCATCAAAGAATTTCAACGCCTCAAAGACGAAGAAAGCCAAGCAAAGTCGCTTGAATGGAGCCTGACCCGGTCTCTGAGCAAAATCAACTATCGCATCCATACCGATGCCATCGCTGAAAACATCATTCCTCAAACCATTTCAAAGATCCAAGCAGGGCTCATTTATGCCTCCGAGGCTGATGTCTTGAACATGGCATTGTTCGGCATCACCGCCAAACAATGGCGCGAACAAAACAACACAAAGCAAGGGAACATGCGCGACCACGCGAGTGTGGAGCAACTCATCATCCTCTCCAACATGGAGAGCATCAACGCCGAGCTGATTCGCCAGAGTATTTCTCAAGGTGAACGCCTGCTTGCCCTGAACAACACCGCAATTCATCAAATGCGTTCGTTGTTGGGTGCTGTGACCGTACTAAAAATCAAATGACGACCGCCATGACAACAACCCCCAAAACCGCACTCATTACCGGCATCACCGGCCAGGACGGCTCCTACCTGGCCGAATTCCTGCTTGAAAAAGGCTACATCGTGCATGGCATCAAACGCCGTGCCAGCTCGTTCAACACCCAGCGGGTGGACCACATTTACCAAGATCCGCACATTGAAAACGCCCGCTTCAAGCTGCATTACGGTGACCTGAGCGACTCCAGCAACCTGACGCGCATCATCCAGCAAACGCAACCCGACGAGATCTACAACCTCGGTGCCCAAAGCCACGTCGCCGTCAGCTTTGAGAGCCCCGAATACACCGCCGACGTAGACGGCATGGGCACGCTGCGCATTCTGGAAGCCATTCGCATCCTGGGTCTGGAAAAGAAAACCCGCTTCTACCAGGCCAGCACCAGCGAGCTTTATGGCTTGGTGCAGGAAACCCCGCAAAAAGAAACCACACCTTTTTACCCACGTAGCCCCTACGCCGTAGCCAAGCTCTACGCCTACTGGATCACCGTGAACTATCGCGAGGCCTACGGCATGTATGCCTGTAACGGCATTTTGTTCAACCACGAAAGCCCGCGCCGGGGTGAAACCTTTGTGACCCGCAAAATCACCCGGGGCCTGGCCAATATTCACCAGGGCCTGGAAGACTGCCTATACATGGGCAACATCGACGCCCTTCGCGACTGGGGCCACGCCAAAGACTACGTGCGCATGCAGTGGATGATGCTGCAGCAAGACCAGCCAGAAGACTTTGTAATTGCCACTGGTTTGCAATATAGTGTGCGCCAGTTCATCGAATGGAGCGCCGCCGAACTTGGCATGGAACTGCGCTGGGAGGGGCAGGGCGTGAACGAGGTGGCCTACTGGAACGACAAGCCGGTCATCAAAATCGACCCCCGCTACTTCCGTCCCGCCGAAGTCGAAACCCTGCTCGGCGACCCCACCAAGGCCAAAGAAAAACTCGGCTGGGTGCCCGAAATTACCGCACAAGAGATGTGCGCAGAGATGGTCACCCATGATCTGGCCGATGCCAGAAAACATGCCCTGCTCAAACAGCATGGCTACCAAATTGCGGTAAGCGTGGAGTAACTTAAGAAATGAAAGCGGTCATCCTCGCCGGCGGTCTCGGAACCCGTATTTCCGAAGAAACCCACCTCAAGCCCAAGCCAATGATAGAAATCGGCGGCAAGCCGGTGCTCTGGCACATCATGAAGATTTATTCCCACTACGGGATCAACGACTTCGTGATCTGCTGTGGTTACAAGGGTTATGTGATCAAGGAATACTTCGCCAATTATTTCCTGCACATGTCCGATGTTACTTTCGACATGGCCAATAACCGTATGGAAGTGCACCAACAAAAAGCCGAGCCCTGGAAGGTAACTCTCGTCGATACGGGTGACGAAACGCAGACCGGTGGACGACTGAAGCGCGTTGCGCAGTACCTGCAAGATGAAGAGGCTTTCTGCTTCACCTATGGCGATGGCGTCAGCGACGTAAACATCGCCGAGCTTATTGCCTTTCACAAAGCGCAAAAGGTAAAAGCCACGCTCACTGCGACCTTACCTCCAGGACGTTTCGGTGCACTCGATTTCGAGGGCCACAAAATCCGCACCTTCAAAGAAAAGCCCAAGGGCGATGGCGCCATGATCAACGGAGGTTTTTTCGTGCTTTCGCCCGAGGTGATTAACCTCATCAAAGACGACACCACAGTCTGGGAGCGCGGCCCGCTGGAAACCCTGGCTAGCCAAGGGCAGCTTGGCGCATTCCAACACAGCGGTTTTTGGCAACCCATGGATACGCTGCGCGACAAAGTTCACCTTGAGGAACTCTGGGCTAGCGGTCAGGCGCCGTGGAAGGTGTGGCAATGACGTCGGCCTTCTGGCGCGGCAAACGCGTTCTTCTCACCGGCCACACGGGGTTTAAGGGTGCCTGGATGGCCCTCTGGCTGAACCGGCTTGGTGCGCAAGTCACTGGAGTTAGCCTGGCCCCGCAGACTACGCCCAATCTTTTTAGTCTGGCTGGCATCCAAACGATCACCGATAGTCATTTTTGCGATATTCGCGAGTCAACCGCGCTTGCCGCACTGATCAAAAACTCTCAACCAGAGATCGTTTTCCACCTGGCCGCGCAAGCGTTGGTGCATGCCAGCTATCGCGACCCGTTGGCGACCTTTGCCACCAACGTTCAAGGCACCGCGAATGTGCTCGACGCCCTGCGACAGATCGACTCGGTCCGGGCGGTTGTTGCCATTACAACCGACAAGGTCTACAAGAACCTGGAACAGCCTTACCCATACCGCGAGACGGATGCGCTGGGTGGTCACGACCCCTACAGCGCCAGCAAGGCCGCATCGGAAATCGTTATCGCCAGTTACCGTGACTCCTACCTGAGCGACAAAGGCATCGCCGTTGCCTCGGCCCGTGCCGGCAACGTCATCGGTGGCGGTGACTGGTCCGCAGACCGTCTAATTCCAGACGCCATCCGCGCCTGGAACGCAAAGCAGCCATTACAGATTCGACGACCGCAAGCCATCCGCCCGTGGCAACACGTTTTGGAGCCTGTTGCCGGTTACATCAAACTTGCCGAGCAACTCTGGCAACAACCGACCGTGGCTGGTGCCTACAATTTCGGCCCGCAAACACAAGAAGCGGCAACTGTGCGCGAAGTCGTTCAATTAGCTCAGGGCGCCTATGGCATGGGGCAAGTCTCTTGGGGCGATGGCACCGAAGGCCCGCACGAAGCTGGCTGGCTGGCCCTTGAGATCGCCAAGGCACGTACCGTGCTGGGCGTTCAACCGCGCTGGTCACTGGTTGAATCCGTGCAGCGCACAATTCACTGGTATCGCCAGCAGCATGAAGGTGCCGACGCTCGATCACTATGCGAGGCAGACATTTCAGCCTACGAAACGGCTAATGAATCAAGTGGGGCATCATGAGCCGCTTTACTATTCGCGATACCCGCATCGCCGATCTTAAGATTGTCGAGCGCCAGCAACTGGGCGATAGCCGCGGCTTCCTCTCGCGCCTCTTCTGCGCCGCCGAACTCGCCGCCGCGGGCTGGCACAAACCCATCATCCAGATCAATCAAACGCTCACACAAAAGCAGGGTACGATTCGCGGCTTGCATTTTCAGAGCGCCCCGTATGCCGAGATGAAACTCGTAACTTGTTTGCGCGGCGCAATTTGGGATGTAGCAGTGGACCTACGCGCCGGATCGCCAACCTTTTTGCAGTGGCACGCCGAGGAGCTTTCCGCCGCCAATCACCGCGCACTGCTGATACCCGAAGGCTTCGC
>JANOMD010000241.1:0-9691 GCA_031420135.1 Rhodoferax sp.
TGCAAACCGCCTGAAAGCAGCGCCAGCCACACAGCCAACGCCACCCATTCGCTGCTGCCTGGCGCGGCCAAGCCGGTCAGGGACGAACCGACCAGCAGACAGGTCAAGGCGGTAGGGCCCACCGACAGGCGGCTAGAGGCACCCCACAGCACGGCTACGAGTGTGGGCAGCAACGACGCGTAAATGCCCGTCACCAAGGGCATGCCGGCCAATGCCGCATAGGCCACACTCTGCGGCAGCACCATCAGGCCGACCGTGACGCCGGCATAAATATCCCCCTTCAAGAAGCGCGGGTCGGGCCGGGTCCAGGCCAAAAAAGGAAACCAGCGCTTCAGTGAATCTGCGTTCATTCGGTCAACAGGTGGTCGCTAGGTAAAAAACGGGCAAGGCGCTACCCTACCATACGGGCTACTCAATTGGGAAAGTCCAAACGCCATTGCGCGTCGGCCCAGAAACCTGCCTGCTCGAAAGCCCCCTCATGACAAGATTACTGATTTCAATTGCGCTGGTCGCGTTGTTCGGCAGTCCGGGTGGCGCTGCCGCGAAAGCGCCGCCCCATTTGGAGTGGCGCGGCACGGTGACCACTGTGGTTGACGGTGACACGCTGTGGGTGCGCCCGGCCAGCGGCGCAAAGCCCGTTAAAGTCCGCCTGGACGGCGTGGACGCGCCCGAAATCTGCCAGGCCTACGGTGAAGCCTCGCGCAAGGCGCTGCTGGCCAAATTGAACCGTCAATCGGTCACCGTGTACGCCCGGCAGCGCGACAGTTTTGGCCGTCTGCTGGCGCGCGTCAGGCTGGACAGGTCTGGCACAGGCGATGTAGGTGACTGGCTGGTGCGCGAAGGCCATGCCTGGTCGTACCGCTACAGGCGCGACGTCGGACCCTACGCGGCTCAACAAGCACTCGCCAAGTCAGCCCGCAAAGGCCTGTTCGCTGACGCCAATGCCCAGGAACCGCGTGAATATCGCAAGCGGCACGGTGCCTGCATCGAGCATGTTCAATACTAATGCTATATTAAAAATAGCAAACTATATAATAAATACGCGAGCTAGAGGGTTATTTAGTTGATTTTTTTCGAAAAAACCCAGGTTTTGACTGAAAAATAAGAACATTTCATATCGCCGGTGATATCAATTTGAGTTTAATTTTTTGTGACCGTCATTGCTCGGGATTGCGCCGCCGCCAGCCCACCGCAAACGCTGCACGTGGCATCGCGGCTGACGCGAATTTCGTTCCACTCCATGGTCAGGCCGTCGAGCATCAGCAACCGGCCCATCAACGATTGACCCGCGCCGCTGAGCAGCTTGACCGCTTCAGCCGCTTGCATCGCGCCGATGATGCCAACCATCGGTGCCAGCACGCCCATGGTTGCGCAACGGGTTTCTTCAAAGCCGTCGTCAGGCGGAAATACACAGGCGTAACACGGCGATTGCGGCAGGCGGGAATTGAAAACGCTGATTTGACCGTCAAACCGGATCGCGGCCCCAGAAACCAGCGGTTTGCGGTGTTTGACGCAGGCTGCGTTGATGGCATGACGGGTTTTGTAGTTGTCGCAACAATCAACCACCACATCAGCCTGCGCCACCAACCGCGCCAACAGTGGGGCATCTGCATGGGCATTGATGGTGGTCACCTTGACTTCTGGGTTGATGGCCCCAATCGCGGCTTGCGCCGAAACCGTTTTGGCTTGCCCTACGCGGGCCATGGTGTGGGCAATCTGGCGCTGCAGGTTGGTGACGTCTACCACGTCGTCGTCTACGATGGTGATATGCCCGACCCCTGCCGAACCCAGGTACAGCGCGACCGGGGAACCCAAGCCCCCGGCACCAATGATCAGCGCATGTGCGCCCAGCATGCGCTCCTGGCCCTCAATGCCGATTTCGTTCAGCAGGATGTGGCGCGAGTAGCGCAGTAACTGGTCGTCGTTCATGGGCAGTAGCGGAAGCGTCATGAGGTTTTGCCGTCGGGCCTAGCCTCCGGGTAAAACGCAGCCCCCGACTGGCGAAGCGTGGGACCGCTGCTGTGAAGCTGTGAAGGTTAGTTCTCTTTAACTTCCTCTTTGCGCTCCACCATGGTTTTGCTGACCATCACCGGGCGACCCTTGAGCTGGTTGATGGCTTGTGCCAGCTGGAAGTCCTTGTCTGAGCCAAACTCAGGAACCTTGCGGTCAGCGGGTGATTTTTTGGCTTCATCTTCGAGTTTTTTGCGCGCATCGTCGCGGGCTTTTTCGCGATTGGCGTCTTTTTTCTCCTCGCCCTGGCCACTGCCCAAGTGTTTTTCCAGATCGGCCTCACGGGTCCGCAGCGCTGCAAACAGATTGCCTTCTTCCGATTCATCGACCATCACATCCGGCACGACGCCTTTGGCTTGAATCGACTTGCCAGACGGCGTGTAGTAACGTGCGGTGGTGATTTTCAGGCCCGTATCGGGACCCAGCGGACGCACGGTTTGCACTGAACCCTTGCCAAAGGTCTGGTTGCCCATGATGGTGCCGCGTTTGTGGTCTTGCAGTGCACCCGCCACGATCTCGCTGGCAGATGCCGAACCTTCATTGACGAGAACCACCAGCGGCACCGTTTTCAGTGCGCCTTTTGTGACTTCGTTCAGCCGGCGCAACGGGTCAGCACCACCGCGGCGCTGGTAAAACTCGGGCGCGGCTTTGTAGGTGAACTTGCTGTCGGCAAGCTGCCCGTTGGTGGACACCACGGTCACGTTTTCGGGTAAAAAGGCAGCGGAAATGGCCACCGCCGCATCCAGCAGGCCGCCCGGGTCATTGCGCAAATCAAGTACCAGGCCCTTCATGTTGGGCTCGGTCTTGTAGACCTCTTCAACCTTCTTGGCGAAATCATCGACCGTGCGCTCCTGGAATTGCGAGAGGCGAATCCAGGCGTAGCCAGGCTCCACTACCTTGCCGCGAACCGACACAGTGCGGATTTCTTCGCGCGTGATCGTCACCGGGAACGAGCGGGTCTCGTCTTTGCGGAAGATTGTCAGCACAACTTTGGTATTCGGCTCACCACGCATGCGCTTGACCGCTTCATTCAGCGACAGGCCCTTGACCATGGTGTCGTCAATTTTGGTGATCAGGTCGTTGGTTTTCAGGCCCGCGCGAAAAGCTGGTGACCCTTCAATCGGCGAGACCACCTTGACCAGGCCGTCTTCCTGCGTGATTTCGATGCCCACGCCGACAAAGCGCCCGGCCGAGCCTTCACGGAATTCCTTGAACGACTTTTTGTCGAAATATTGGGAATGCGGGTCCAGACTGGCCACCATGCCGGTGATGGCGTCGGTGATCAGCTTTTTGTCGTCCACCGGCTCCACATAGTCACTCTTGACCATGCCAAAAACAGCGGCAAGCTGCTGCAATTCTTCCAATGGCAGTGGTGCCAGCGTGCCGCGCGCTACCGTTTGCAGCGAAACGGTCGTCAGCGCGCCAGCCATGACGCCTACCGAAATCCAGCCGGCAATTTTGAGTTTGTGACCCATATATTCAATCCTGTTAACTGTCAATGAACCGACATTGATGCGACGAAAAACCGCGAAGATTTTACCAATATACACCTTCGACAACACTTGGACACAGTGGTTCCGTAAACACCCTGCAAAGCCTTCAATCGCCAGTGGCTAGCCTTTGCCTTGCGATGCAACTGCCGCGGCGGCTTTGGCCGCTGCATCAGCATCACCCAGGTAATAGTGCCGGATCGGCCTTAAATCAACATCCAGCTCATAGACCAGCGGAATTCCGTTGGGAATGTTCACGCCCACGATGTCATCGTCGGCTATTTGGTCCAGGAACTTGACCAGCGCGCGTATCGAATTGCCATGCGCTGCCAGCACGATGCGCTTGCCTGCCTTGATCGCCGGGGCGAGCGATTCAACCCACAGCGGCATGACGCGCTCCACCGTGTCTTTGAGGCATTCTGTCAACGGAATCTGCTCGGGTTTGAGTTTGGCGTAGCGCAAGTCGCCACGCTCGCTGCGCGGGTCAGCCGCCTCCAGCACCGGCGGCGGTGTGTCGTAGCTGCGCCGCCAGATGAGCACCTGCGCATCGCCATACTGTTTGGCCATGTCGGCCTTGTTCAAGCCTTGCAGCGCACCGTAGTGACGCTCGTTCAGCCGCCAGCTATTGACCACGGGCAGCCAGGTGCGGTCCATTTCGTCCAGGCAGTGCCACAGCGTGTGTGTGGCACGCTTGAGCACACTGGTGTAAGCCACGTCAAAGTCGTAACCCCGGCTTCTGAGCAGCCTGCCGGCGTTTTTGGCCTGGTTGATACCGGTTTCGGTCAGCGGCACGTCGGTCCAGCCGGTGAAGCGGTTTTCCAGGTTCCAGGTTGATTCGCCGTGGCGGATAAGGACTAATTTGTACATGGGTGCTGTGGATATGGGGCCAAAACAGGGGAAATCAAAGCTGATGGTTCAAAGAGCGGTGCCGTATTCTAAAATCATGGGTTGTGCGCAAAATGGGTCCCGGCAAATCGACCGGGCAGACATGCAAGCGAGAACCAAGGAAAAAAGTGAAATTTTTAATTGACAACTGGATGCTGATCGCTGTGGCCCTTGTTTCGGGCAGCATGCTGTTGATGCCAATCCTTAAGGCTTCGGGTGGCGGTTTGACTGCCGACGGTGCCGTGCAGCTCATCAACCGCGAGAAGGCGGTGGTGATTGATGTCAGCGAAACCGAAGAGTTTGGCGCGGGCCATGTTGGAGGCGCTAAAAACATTCCGTTGAAGCAGCTTGAGGACCGGCTGGCCGGCATCGTGAAAAACAAGGCGCTGCCGCTCATCCTGGTGTGCGATACCGGTGCACGTTCGGCCCGTGCCGTCGCTGTCGCCAAGAAATTGGGCTACGAGCAGGCGCAATCCATGAGTGGCGGGCTGAAGGCTTGGCGCCTGGCCAACCTTCCCATCGAAAAAGCCTGAGGCCGCGCCCGCTATGCAAAACGTCAAGATGTTCACAACTGCCGGGTGCCCCTACTGCGTTCAGGCCAAACGGGTGCTAGCCAGCCGGGGCGTCGTCGATATCGAAGAAATTCGCATTGATGAGCGTGCCGATGAGCGCATCAAAATGATGGAAATCACCGGTCGGCGCACCGTGCCGCAGATTTTCATTGGCAGCACCCACGTCGGCGGCTGCGACGACCTGATGGCGCTGGACAGCCAAGGCGGGCTGATGCCGCTGCTCAACCGGGCCTAATGTGCCGGCCTTGTGCGCCTGCCACCGCTGAACCGGTGGTGCCACCTGAGATAATTCGACCTGCCCCAGTTTTTTGGGTTGATCCCGATTGATTTGAATTCCGTTTTTTTGAAAGTATTTCATGGCAGATACCCCGACCCCCAACGACAACAATGGCGCCAACACCGCCCCGGTGTTCCAGATTCAGCGCGTCTACCTCAAAGAGTCGTCGCTGGAGCAGCCCAATTCACCTGGCATTTTGCTGGTGCAGGAGCAGCCCACGGTTGACATCCAGCTCGGTGTGAACGCCGAGCCGGTGGCAGATGGCATTTTTGAAGTGTCGGTGACCGCCACCGTCCAGACCAAGATCAAGGACAAGACCGTGTTTCTGGTGGAAGCCAAGCAAGCCGGTATTTTTGAGATTCGCAACCTGGCCCCCGATCAAATGAGCCAGGTCATGGGCATCGCCTGCCCGCAAATCGTCTACCCCTATTTGCGCGGCAATGTGGCTGATTTGATTCAGCGTGCCGGTTTCCCGCCCGTGCATCTGTCCGAGATCAATTTCCAGGCGATGTTTGAGCAGCAACAGGCGCAGCAAGCGGCTACCACTGCGGCTGAGCCGTCGCGAATCATCACGCAGTAAGCGATTGGCGCGGCAGCTTCTCGTCACCGGGTTGCGAGAAGCTATGAAGATCGTCATTTTGGGCGCTGGTGCCTGGGGTACGGCGCTGGCAGTCAGTGCCTCGCGAAGCGCAGACAGTCAGCGCACAGTGACGCTCTGGACGCGCGATTTTGATCAAGCGCAGGCCATGGCCGCAGCCCGCGAAAACACCAGATATTTGCGCGGCATCGCGTTGCCGCCCGGTCTGGTCATCAGCGCCTATCCGCAGCACACGCCCGCCAGTCTGGTGCGAGGTGCCGACTTGGTCGTGATTGCCACTCCCATGGCGGGGCTGCGCGGTTTGCTCGCTCAAATCCGCGAATGCGAGGCGCCAGTGGCCTGGCTGTGCAAAGGCGTCGAGCCTGCGCTGTCGGGCGGATTTGGCCGGTTGCCCCATGAAATTCAATCTGAAGTGGCACCCGAACTGGCCGCTGGCGTTCTGAGCGGCCCGAGCTTCGCACTGGAAGTGGCGCGCCACCAGCCCACTGCATTGGTTGCCAGCAGCTCGCACCCCCAAGTGCGCCGCGCCCTGGTTGAAGCCTTTCACAGCCAGAGTTTGCGTGTTTATGCCAATGACGACATCGTCGGCGTGGAAGTCGGCGGTGCCATCAAAAACGTACTGGCCATCGCCACCGGCCTGTGCGATGGCCTCAACCTGGGGCTCAACGCCCGCGCCGCCCTCATCACGCGCGGGTTGGCAGAAATGACCCGCTTCGGCATCGCCCTGGGCGCCAAAGCCGAGACCTTCATGGGTTTGAGCGGCCTGGGCGATCTGGTGCTGACTGCAACCGGTGATTTAAGCCGAAACCGCAAAGTCGGTCTGTTGCTGGCCCAAGGCAAATCATTGCAACAAGCGGTTGATTCGCTCGGCCACGTCGCCGAGGGTGTCTACTGCGCCCGCACCGTGGTACAGCGTGCCCACAGCCTGGGGGTAGAGATGCCGATTGCTTCGGCGGTTGTTGCGCTGCTCGATGGACAGATCAACGCGGCGCAGGCGGTTGCCGCGCTGATGGGGCGCGGGGCGCGCGGGGAGGTTTGAACATTGCTTTTTGCCTGTGCCGCCACCCATCTAGCGCGGCGACAGCGCAATGTGCTGCGGTTTTGGCGCGAAAGCACGCGCGACACGAAAAATGTGTGCGACGCGGTGGTCGCTCATTTTTAGACAAGCCTGACAAATCCCCTCCACGCGCATTTCGCGCCAAAGCCCGGTCACATTGCGCTGCCGCCGCGCTGGGCGGGTGGCTGGTTGGGTTTGGGGGTTGGCTTTGCGGCGCGCGCAGTTACTCGCAGAATCCCTCAATTTTGGGGATGTGCAAACAGATCATGTGAGGTCAAAATCGAATCCCAAAGTGTTTTAGGCGGCAGATGAAGCGTGGCGTTGTGCTCGACAAGAATTTCCTCCAAGGCGCAAGCGCGGATAAGGTGCGTGCGCTCGCGGTATCTCACAGGCTCATCATGTCGGGAGCGTTCTTCTATGAGCTAATGACTACTTCCCCGGAAGTTCGACGCAGGTGTTTTTCAAAGTTGCCACAAATAGAGAATCCGGTGATCCTTGTTGATCACATAGGTGTGCTGCTTGCTTACGAAGCATCGCGGCTTCGTCCCGCTGGTCAACCCTCGGGTCATCGAATAGCAATGCGATTCCGCTTTAATGAACATCTCCTGCTAGACGACTATGTCCTACCCGCTGAGGCACAGCTGGCAGTTGATGAACAAACGAAAGAGGTAGAGCGAGATGTCCAGCGCTTGATAGACCTTTCCGAGACAATTCCCCGTCTATTTCCCACCCTCTTGTCCGGGACTTCAATGGAACGAGCGTCCTCGCGAAGCCGAGCGGAAGAGGCGGTGTCGCGCGTAGATGAGATTCATCGCTTCTATAGCGACATGAAGGCAGGTGACGGGTACCCTGAACATCCGCGCACGTTCGGAAAGCTCGGCAAATGGGCTCATATTCGGTGGCTCCAAGTACTCATGCTTTTTGCAGTTGATCTACATGTTCGGTATCAGGGGAGGTTAAGAGAGAGTCTTACCTCGAAATTATTGGTGAGGCTGGAGCATGACATACACGATGCACAAATACTTGCGCTGGGCACTTTGGAAGGGGCGATCGCGACACGTGAACTGAAGCTGTTGCGCTGGTGGCACCTTCTAAATCCGAATGGCGACGCTATGGGTTGAACGGTTTAGCAGTCATACGTCAAACGACGGTTTTGAAAAAATTCGACGATCTGCAAGGCGTCGAAAGCGGTAGCTTAAAAAACTTCGCAGAAGGACTTACGTCTGTTTGTTTGACTTCAAAGCCCTTCAATAAAAGTGAGCAGAGCACCGCGACTGGGCAATGCGACCGGGCTTTGGGGTGAAACGCGCGCGGTAGCGATCTTTCGGTCACCTCTAAAAATGAGCGACCACCGCGTCGCACTCATTTTTCAAGTCGCGCGTGCTTTCACAGCAAAACCGCAGCGCATTGCCCGGTCGCTGTGCGGTCGTCCAGCGGCACACGGGCTTCAATCGACCACGATAAAATGCGCTATCGGTTCCGTTAAAAGGCATCTCATGACAAACACCATTGTTGTAGACCGCGAAATTCAGGGCGGCGTGCCAGTCTTTGGCGGTACGCGGGTGCCGATCAAGAATTTGTTTGACTACATTGAAGAGGGCGACTCCTTGGACGTGTTTCTTGGTCAGTTCCCATCGGTCAGTCGTGAAATGGCGGTGGCGGTGCTTGAACAGACCAATACTTCGTTGACCGAACAAGGGCAGGCGGCTTTGGTGCAGTTGATCCACACACTGCCTCAGCCAACGTCTGCCATGAAGGATTTGATGGCACTGCCTGATTTGCCACAACGCTTTCGCCGTTAACCCCAAACCGCAGCGCATTGCATTGCACGGTCGCCGTGCGGTCATGAGGCGACACGCGTGATGCAGATACCTATTGAATCAGCGTCATCCCCGCATACCTCGAAGCACTCACATCAAACGTGACGGTTTTGTCGCAACCCGCACTTGCTGCTGACCGCTCAATCAGGCAATCCGCAAAATCTGCTTTGCCGACTTTAAAAACCCGCAGCGCCCGAAGCACTTGGTCGGCACGCTCTATGGTGAATTGCCGGGTTCTGAGGATGCCGTCCAGCGCCATCGCCACTTGTGCACGGGTCAATTCGTAACTGGAGCCTAAAACCCAGACCAATTCGACAATCGACACCAGAGTGACGTAGCCGCCCCCGGCGTCGTCCAGCGACTCAACGAATGCCGTGGCCTTGGCGGATTGCCTGGCGTCATCCTGCATGATGTAGCGCACCAGCACATTGGTGTCCAGGCCAATCATCGAGCCTGCGCACCTTGGGTGGCAATAGCGCGGTTCATCTCCGCGATGGAGACGACTTTGCTGGCCTTGCCGAACATACCCTTCAGATCGGTCACCGGGCGGGTAGCTGCGACGAACTCAAACCGCCCCGGCCCTACTTCGACAAACTCCACGCGATCCCCCGTGTCCACATGCAGTGCAAGCCGCACGTCTGCAGGTATGGTGATTTGTCCTTTTGATGAAATGGTGGCTGTGGTCATCGGTAGTCCTTGGTTGCCTTACGTGATTGTAAGGTAGTCGTTAAATGACGATTCAAGCCGAAGACGAGACGCAACAGTTCACGCCGAAGGCGAGTAAGCCAACCGCACATAAATCGGCGCAAACGCCTCGGCCTGGGTGATCTCAACCAGGATTTCCTTGGCCAGTTCCAGCAGCGCCAGGAAGGTGACGACCAGTACCGGCATGCCTTTGGAGGGGTCAAACAGGGCTTCGAATTCGATGAATTTTTTGCCTTGCAGGTGGCGCAGCACGATGCTCATGTGCTCGCGCACCGAC
>JANOMD010000242.1:0-3871 GCA_031420135.1 Rhodoferax sp.
TCACGAATAATATAGATAGTTTGCTATAGATATTGAAAATCTCCCAAACACACGTGAACCAAAAAATCGGCAGTCGGGTGGCCCAATTGGGGTCAGATTCTGATTGCCGGAAGGAGACGCGACAGCGACGAGTTCGGTAGATCGGACTCAGACCCCAATTGGGCCACCCGGCTGCCGATTTTTTTGACGGCCTGGCGGACGCTATCGCGTGCTTCTCAGCTTGAAGCGTGGTCGAGATTTCTATTCTTCGCGCTTTGCGCCAGGTTTTCAGATCGAGAAGTCAGCGTGCGTTGCTGGTGCTGATGAATCCGAAATCGGTTGCGCCAATCAACACGTTGGCCAAATCTGCCGTCATAATTTGTGCATGCACTCGCTCACCAAGCTTACAAACCCCTATGCCACCTCCAACGCCTGTTCAAGGCGGCGCTTCAGTTCAACAAGGTTTATTCGCCGCGTTTGAGTTCGTTGCCCGCGATTGGCATCGCGGCGCGGCGGATAAACGCTATTCGTTAGGCCGCACACTCACAACACCCCCCGCCATGTCGCCACCCTACTTGCTCGCTCTGTCCTCCTTCGCACTCGTGGTCCTTACCTTCCTGGTCGGCCTGAGACTGCTCTACGTCCGTTCGCAAGAGATGCGGGAGAAACGCGTACACCCGCAAGCGGCGTCCACATCCGTACAGATGGCAGCGAAACTACAAAACGTACAGGCGGCCGACAATTTCAGAAACCTGTTTGAGACGCCGGTCCTCTTCTACGCGCTTGTCGCCATTGCAATCGGTTCGAACTTTGTACCGGTCTGGTTGGTCGCAGGTGCTTGGTCTTACGTCGCTCTCCGTGGGCTGCACAGCTTCATCCACTGCACATACAACCGTGTCATGCAGCGGTTTGCGGCGTTCGGAGCTGGCTTCTTGCTGCTTGTGGGGCTGTGGGCGGCGTTTGTCATCGGCCTCGCCGGCAAAAGTGCGGCCTAACGAATAAGGTTAGATCGCGCCCGCCGCGATCTGAACCGGTTGTTGGACAAGCCCGGTTCAGAGGCATCAACTCTTCTGGAAATTGCTTTTTCGATGTCCCCGCGTGCAAGTGGTTTCGGGATGACCCAAGGCGTTGTGCCCGATGGATCAGACCGTCTTGGCGACGGCCCCGTCGAGACCATAGGGTCAGGTCTTTCATCATCACAACACCAAGCGTCCAGCATCGCCAGCATCAACTGATGCTGATGCTGCGTTCAACGTAAGCTCACAAAACTTTGCCAGCCCTCGCCGTCAATCACTCTTCGCGCCGCCCATGCAAGCGTAGCTGGGGCCGAGCGCGCAACATCACCTCCCGGCAAAACGCACTCGGACAACGCCGCTTCTTGAGTGAACCCAAAGTCGATCATGTGACCCCCTATGCCAGCGCGCTGGGCACGCCAGTTGGACTCGCTGGGCATCCCACGGCGCAATTGGAATTGGGGCAGGTCAGGCTGCGGGCTGGTGCGCAAGCATCTCGGCAGATTCGTCAACGCCGGTAGCGTGCAGCCCGATTTCTTGCATCCGAGCGCAGCGCCTTCCTGTTGCGCAGCCCAGCTCCAATGCAGCCGCGTGCCGGCATAGGTGAGGCTCGATGTCTGCCAGTTCGCCCTTGTAGGGCAATAGGCGGTACAAGTTGACGCAGCAGCCATCCGGGGTGGCTGCCCGTCAACGTGAAGTAAACCTCCATGACCACCGGCGTGCTGACAAACAGACCGCCTTATCCTGCTCAGTCATTTTTTTCTTTCGTTTCAGCGTCGGCCGCCAAGGCTCGGGCGTCACGCTCCAGCTCTTGGCGCAGCTCTTCCTCGCTGGGCAGCACCAGACGGTATTTGCTGGCAAACAGATTTTCGCTATCGTGCAGCACCGCATAGCGCACCACCGATTGGTCTTTGCTGCCGCACACCAAAATGCCCACAGTGGGGTTGTCGCTTTCGCTACGGCGCAAGGCGTCGTAAAGGCGCACGTACATGTCCATTTGCCCAATGTCTTGGTTCCAGTTTTGCGCAGCGGCTTCCTGCAGGTACCACTGGCGCGCCTCGGGCGCATCGACCCGCAGGAGCAGCCGGTAATGCGTCCCGCTCAATTCGTGGCGCAGTGCGTCACAGTTTGGAAAGGCCTGGAAGAAGCCACGCATGTACCTGCACCATCAGGCCGCGCGGGGCAATATGAATCATTTAGGATCCGGCACACCTAGATCGCGGCATATCTTACGGGCCAGAAACTCGTTGATTTCTTGATGCCGTGGTACGGCAGATCGGCGATTTTGCGAAGGGTTGTGCCACCAGGAGTGCCGACCACCCTCACGTAAAAGTTCGCATTGATGGGCTCAAGATGCCTGACCAAATCCCGCCGCTTCATATCGAGATGGCAAGCTCCTCGTACCCTTTGCCAGCGGCCAATATGGCTTCGGATCGGTTAAGTTCAAGGGCTTCGCGCAGTGTCACCCGCAATGACTCGATCAGGTCTTCGCGTGTTTCCTCCTGGCAATTGACACCGGGGAGTTCCTCGATCCAGCCAATCCACCAACCGGCATCTTGCTTTACAACTGCTGAGTAGCTTGTATTCATTGAGCTAGTCTAACGCAACCACCATTTCGGCGACCAAGCAGGTATCCGACAACAATGCGAACAAGTTGGCCGACAAACTCGCCTGAGCTTCCGTTTTGCACTGCCCACTTCAACATGCACCAATGCGCCAGGAGATGCAGACGCGTTGACGGCTGCCCCAACACGTGCGCGCGTTCAAGGTGCTTGAACGAGCCAGCCGGATCGTGTTGCGCAGCGCCGCATCTCGCAGTTCCGCGTCGAAGTAAGGTTTGATCTTTGCGTTGTATTGGTTCATTGAGGCGCCTGTCTTGTTGCAGGCAGCAGGGTTGCTAATTCTCTGCGCAAACGAATGCGGCAGAAGCTGGCATGGTGCCTAACGAACAACGTTCATCCGCCGCGCCGCGATGCAAGTCAAGTTATTGGTTCGGCAATTTGGGGCACCACATTCGCCCGCCCCAGCACCTCTGGGCTGTGATCCAAGAAGTAATCTGGGATTGGCTCGTCACCCGCCCGATAGAACGAAGCCAGAGCGTCATTCGAAATGGTGACTGGTAGGTCATCGTGGATCAGCAAATAGTCCGTGAAGTTGTGGTCAGCGTCGTAGACCCGAAAAAAGTAGTGTCCGTCTACCGCACTTCGGCACAACACTCCGCTGACACCATTCGCGCTGCCAAGGCACTGGACTGTCGGTTCGTCAAGTCTCGGCTCGGTTGAGTCTTCCTCGTCGCTCCAGCGAATGCGTCTGCCTTTGAGGGCGGGTGCCAGCATGCCTGCAACCTCATCCACGCTGCGTTTGCGCTCTGCAGCTTTCATCACAGCCTGACCTCCGCGCACCTCCCAACGCACGGGGTCCGATGCCGAGATATGCAAAGCAGCCAACACAGCAGGCGGCACGGTAATGGCCAGAGTGGATTCAGTGTTTTGCATGGTGGTTCACTCAGAGGAAGTCGAGTGTGCAATTTTAAGTGCATGGGCCAACATATCCAACCAGACGCGAACCGAAAAATCGGCAGTCGGGTGGCCCATTTGGGGTCAGATTCTGATTACCGGAAGGAGACGCGACAGCGACGAGTTCGGTAGATCGGACTCTGACCCCAATTGGGCCGCCCGGCTGCCGATTTTTTCGACGGCCTAGCGGACGCTCCCGCCCGTATTTCTACTCGATGCCTCGTTGAGTTTTTTCTGCTCTTCTCGCTTTGCGCCAGGTTTTCAGATCGAGAAGTCAGCGTGCGTTGCTGGTGCTGATGAATCCGAAATCGGTTGCGCCAATCAACACGTTGGCCAAATCTGCCGTCATAATTTGTGCATGCA
>JANOMD010000243.1:0-15585 GCA_031420135.1 Rhodoferax sp.
GCCCTTCGCGGGCGTGAAGGCGGCCCAGTGTGCCTGGGCGTTGCGCGGATACTGCATCAGCGCGAAGTCAAGCGCGTTGTCGGTGTAACCGCTGTCAGCACCCAGCGCCTCGGCCGCCAGCAGCGCATCCGACAGCAGGGCTGTGGCTTCGCGCACGCAGGCCAGTTTGGGTAGCCAGCCGGCGATTGCGGTGTCGTCATTGCCCAGCGCCGCTTTGGCCAGCAGCATGTCGCGGTCAGCCAGTGTGGCATTCGTATTGCCCGCGAATGCGCCCAGATTGAACTGCGGCAGCAGCGGGAAGTTTTTGCCCATGACGGCATGAATGCGGTTCAGCGCGGCCTGCATCCGGCCACCCGCGCCGTCGGATACCGGCGCATCCATGGCGGCAGTAAGGCGCCCGCCAATCTCGTAAAACAGACCCCGTGCGCGGCCCACGGCGCGCGCTGCCGTGTCGTCGTGGGCCAATGCCTGGCCCTCGATGTCGCCGGACGTTGCCACCGGGGAAGCTGTAGCAGCGCTGCGCCAGCCCAGCGCGTGGGCCAGTGCCAGTGCGTTTTGGGCCTGGACCAGGAGGGCAGGGGTCGCCGGGTCGGCGGGGTCAATGGTGTCCAGATCAGCGGGGGCCGCAGCACTGACTGCCTTGAGTTCGCCCAGCACCAGGGCGGCCTGCGTTTCGGCCCGGTCGCGGCGCCGCTCCAGTTCTGCCAGATCGACGCCTGCGGCTTCGCCATCATTGAGGGTGGCGTCAGTTTCAACGCCATCCTGCGCCTGCACCATGTCCATGCGGCGCAGCGGCCGGGTCTTGTCGAGCAGACGGCGCAACAGCCAGGCCAGCGATTCAAACGCCACCAGCCCGATGCGCCCCGCCACCGGGGCGTCGCCCTGAAGCACGATCGCCATGCCATCGGCTGGCGCGCCCAGTTGGCCCCGAAGCTTGCCAGCCATGACTTGTCCAAGCCGTTCCTGCACACCACTTTGCCCCGCGCCCTGTTGTGCCTCACTGTTCAGGACCAAGGCCAGAGGCGACAAACCGAGTTCCCGAAGCGTGCACGACAGCGCAATGCCACTGTCAACCCAGGGCTGCCCGGCCACTGGCGGGGCGCTCAGCGCACGGGCCGAAAATTGATATTGATCCGGGTCGCCAAAAAGCCGCGCCAGCCAGGCATTCAAGCGCGGCTCCATGCGGGCGGTCAACTCGTCATCGGCAACCTCGGCCCACGGGCCCAAAGCGCTTGATTCGATCGCGACCACCACCCGTTGCGTGTAGCCGCGGGTCGAGTGCTGGGTGTCCACCACATGCGCTTCGGGCGGGCGGGTCTGCTTGTCAAGCGTCATCATGGCCGCACCCGCTGCATCCAGATTGCCGCCCACGAGTTGATAGACGCTCTCGGAAATCAGCAGGTCTGCCACCGAATCCATTTGGTCCAGCAGGTCGTCAATCAACACGGCGATAGCGCCACCCGGTGCAGTCAATGGGCCGGCAACGCCGGGTATCAGAAAGGCAAGTCCCTTTTCTTTGGCCGTGCGATAGGCATCCATCAGGCGCACACCATCCACGACATCGCGCGCGGCAATGCTGTCCCTGGCTTCGTCACTGGCGCTGGCGCCGACCGGGCGCAACGGGAAGGCATTGCGGCATTCCAGAATATGCGGCGACAGCGCGTTGTCGCGCAGGCCCCGCTCAAACCTGTAACCCAGCAAGGCCGCCATGGACTGGCCGTTCGCAATGCCTTCGAGCAGCCGTTTGGCACGTTTCACACGGCGCGAGCGCAGGTCGATGTCAAAGGCCTTGCCTGCGCCCTGGCCATTCGCCAGAAAGCCGCTGCGCAGCACCGCGGCGGCGGTGGCCTGCTGGAGGGAAGGGGCGTGAACGTAACCCAGGCTGTCAAGCGCCTGGTTTTGCCGGCCGTTCGAATCCGGCTCCAGATCTTCCACCACGCCAAACGCACCCAGATGGATGCCCTGCGGGCTGGCATCGCGCAGTGTGTCAAGCCGGTGCGTGGCCAGTGACGTGATCCAGGCATCGAGCCGGTTGGAAAACAGGTCCAGTGTGGTGCGAAACGCGTGCTGCAATTCACCTGCCGTGCGCTGTTGCAGGTACTCCAGGCTGTCATTGAAGCTGGCGATGTTGCTCATGTGCTGCGGCCATTCGGTGCGCGGCAGCGCGAATTTGGCGCCGATGTGTTCCTCGACCGATTGCTGTCCGGTGGTGCCCGCCAGCTTCAAGCCCAGCACCGCCTGGGCGTGGTTCACCTTGATCTGGTCGCCGACCAGGATGCTGTTTTCAAGTCCATGGTATTCGGCCACCCCGATGCGGTTCATTTCCAGCTTGACGGTGTCACTCAGCGTGACGATGCCCTTCAGATGGCCGTAGAACAGGCTGTGGCCGGATTTGAGCACCTCTTCATCGGCGGCAAAACCCAACATCGCTTCAAGCAGGGACTCGCCATTCTGCATCTTGACCAGGGGTGCCCGCACGCTGCTGGTGGGTTGGCTCAGCACCTCAAGCAGACTGCTGATGTAGTTGCGCTGCAACGGCACCGGGCCATCCAGCTCGCGCTGCGGCTGGTCCTTGTCGCGCTGCACCCAGGGCACTGCGTCCAGCCAGTTGTACTTGGGCCGAACCGTGCAGGTCGATATAAAAGGCAACTTCACGTGAAACGGCTGCTGCTGGAGCAGCCCGGTAATCAGCCCCATCTTCATGGCCTCCTGGTACCTGGCAAACAGGGCGAATTCAGAATTGTTTTCAGCGGTGGCCGGCCCGGCTATATCCCAATAGCGCTTGGCGACGGCCCAGGGTTGCATGGCCAACACTTTGTGCAGGTTCTCGGCACTGGGGTCGCGCAAGCGGGGCGCGTCAATGGCGGCGGCATCCCAAAAACCACGAAACCATTCGATCGCGTGCAGCAGTTCGCGCTCAAGCGGGGCATTGCCGCGGGGGACAAAGCCACGCGCACTGACCGGCAAAATGCCATAGGGCTGCTTGCCAACGCGCAGCGCCGAAAGCGGGCCGCTGGCGCGCAGGGCGCGTACCGACCAGGCCCGGGTCTGCGCCACGGCATCGTTGTCCAGCAATGTCTTGCTGGTGTCGATCGGATTCCAGAAGTAGCGCAGGGTGTAGCCCAGGGTCGCACTCCACAACGCATTGAGCATGTGCCCGGCAGTGGCTCCCTCAAGCAGGTCGGCGCCGGGCACCTTGGCAGCGTCGAAAATATCGCCGGGCAGGCCCAGCAGGCGCTGCAGGCGGCCACCGGCACTGGCCAGTTCGACCGCACTGGCCGCTGCACGCGCGTCGGCGGCATTTGGATCCATTTCGGCGGCCAGGTCGGCGCCGTTGGCGGCGAAACCGGCGCGGGTGCTGCTGGTGTTGTTGGTGGGCGTGCCTTGGGCGACGAACTTCAGGCCCGCGCTGTGCTGGTGGTTGTCAAGCAAGGTGGCAATCAGCCCGGCGGCGGAGTCTGGCGTTTGTGTCCAGTCAACGCCAAGAACGATCAGGCGGTCAATCTTGTCCCCCATGCTGGCGCGATTTTTCAGGTCACGCTGGGTCACACTGATGGCCATGCCTGCCGCCAGCGCCTGTTCGTAATTGACCATCCAGCCCCGGTCGCCGCCAAACGGGTCATGGGTCCTTTGGTCGTCCACCAGCAGCGGGTCAAAGGCGGGTGACATGGGCAGCAGGTCGGCTACGGGTTGGCCCCATTTGCGAAACACCTCGCGGCCCCGCGCCTGTCCGATGACGACAAAACGGTCGGGCAGGGCAGTGGCGTAAACCGTTTGCGAGTCGCGTGTGGCCACCGGAATGGCAGCCTCGTTGAACAGCGGTTGGGTCAACACCGCTTCTTCACCTTCGGCGTTGATGCTTTTCCCCAAATCGGACAGGTTGACCGGTGTGGTGCTGCGCACAATCCAGGCGGCGCGCGCGGGTGTGTAAATGCGTGCGATTTGAATCCACGGCGACCCGGTATCGCCAGGCGTGGCAAAGCGCCCTGCCCAGTAGCGCTTGCCTTCATCGATTTCCGGCAGTGTCAGGCCCGGTTCGTGGCCGAAGGTGTGAATTGCATCGGGGTAGATGCGCACCATCAACAGCGACGCGTCGTCGTTGTAACGGGTTTGCACCGCCACTGGCATCAGCATGACCGGTTGCGCGGTGCCCAGGGCTTTAACCAGGTCGGCCTGGTCGTGTTCACCGACCAGCCGCTGCGAAAGGCCAGTGATCAATTGCAGGCGCTCCTCGGTGCCCTTGGCCGCTGCGCGCGCGGCCTCGCGCAACTGCTTGACGGCGGCCTGGCTGTTCTGCAATTCGGCGGCGTCTGAACTCTGCCGCGACAGGGCGTCCAGTTCGGCCTGCCCCAGCTTGAGCGCTACGGCACTGGTGCGCTGGGCGTCACGCTGCGCCTGCAGATCGGTGCGCGCCTGCTGGATCGCCGTCAGGTTCAAATTGAGTAGCGCCATGTCATCCTCCTCAGGTCTTCAAATCCGCGCCAAGAAAAAATGCCCGGAACGGCTGCTGCAGCAAGGCCCGCGCAATCTCTGCCGCGCTGGGCCTGGCACTCAAGGGCGGAAATTCTGCGAACGGCGGCCGCGGGATCTGTTTGAGCCCGTCCACCGTCACATGGCCACCTGCGGGCACGCCCAGGTGGCTCCATGACAAGGCTTTGTAGGGGTTGTACTTCTGCATGACCGATGGCACCAGGGGTGCCTCCATCTGCGCCATGGCTTGCATGTCCACCAGTGCCTTGACCAGCGCCGGGCGCCTGGGTGGGCCGGTGCGCGGCGCATTCGGGTTGGGCACGTCCACGTCAAAACCAAAACGCGGCTCATGCATCTGTTCTTCAAGGACGAAGCAGAAGTCATCACTGGACAGCTTTTCCGGATGCGCCGGGTCGGGCGCGTCAATGTCAAAGCCGAAGAAAGAGATGTCTTGACTGATCGTGCCGGAGAACACCGGCAACGCCACGGCGCCATCCGGCCTGCGGCCTTCGGCATCCTTGCTCAATGTGTTTTTATCGGGCGTCTTTTTCCATGCATAGACGGCCGTGTTCGGGTAGCGGCGCAGCAACTGCCCGCGTACCAGCAACGCCACGCGGTCCGGGTCACCTGCGACCGGGTCAGTGCGTTTTCCCAACGGCTGGACGCCCCACTGGTGCATGGGCTGCATGTCGTCAAGCGCGACCAGGCTGTAAAGCGGAGCCGGGCCCAATTGGGTGCGTCCCCAAAAACGTTGAAACGGTGTGCCGCGCAGGTCGGTCGGGAAACCGCGCCACAGCAGTTCACGGTTCATTTCGCAGTTGGCACCAGCCATGAAGCTGTCGATGAAATGCTGGTTCACGCGCACCAGCATCACCAAGTCCTGCGGAATGCCGTCGATTCCCGGCATGAATGCGTTTTCATCCCATTTGGCAAGGCGGCGGTAAAGCGGCTCCGGCAATTTGGGCCAGCTCATCACCCGGTCGAACAGTTTGGGAATCATAAAACGGTGGCGTGCCAGCGAGTCAGTGGTCGACAGGCAGGACGCAACAAAAGCGCTGTCGTTGCTCAACGCAAGGCTGGCAACCGAGACACTGGCCGCCAGGCGCGCGCGCAGTGTGGTTTCTGGCTGCGTGCGCAGGCTGATGGTGCTTTTGGCAACGCCAACGGAAAAGTTGACTGGCTGCAGCTGGACCTGGCTGCTCTGGTAGGCATCGCGCCAAAGCGCCTGAGTGCCGCGCGTCGCAACCGCGTAGCGGTTCAGGATGTCACGATTTCGCAAAGCCGGCGGCAACGTCAGTGTCGTCACGGTGGGCAGCGACGCGGCCGGCTGGGAGGCCACCAGGTCAAAACTTTCATTCACCGAAAAGTGGGCCGCTACGGCACCGGTCACAGGTGCTCCAGATTGCACGGCATTCACCGGCAGCGCCGCAAACACGCCCGCAGCGCTGTAGGTTCGGGCATCGGCAATGCGAACCGTGCCCAGGCTCACGCCTCCCAGGGCACGCGCTTGCGCGGCGCGTTGGGGGGTTAGGCTGATGTCACGTCGGGACGCATCAAGCTGGCGAAACAGCGCGCGGTCAAGTTTCAGGCCACCACTGCGCGCGTCAAGCCGCATGGTGCTGAACTGCAGGGCGGCACCGCCCTGGATGGTGTCGCGCCGCGCCTCGATCAGCACGCCTTCCACACCGCGTCTGCCAAGTGATTCCACAGTTTTGGCCACCACGCCCCAATCGCTGGCTTGCACCGCAGGCGTCGCGCTTGCCAATTGCGAGAAGCGCTGCACGTGCAGATCGGTGAAGACGCCCAAATGCTGTGCGGGACGGATTTTCAGGCTGGGTGCGCCATTTATTTTCAGCGCATTGGCTGATGCGCTGGACGCACTCACCAGTTGACGCACCTGGGCCACCGTGAACAGGGTGCCCAGCCCGCGCGCCTGCAGATCGAGCCGTGTGCTGTCGGCGCCTTGCAGATCAACCCCGTCAAACGCCTTCGTGCCGACAATGCCGTCTGGCATGAAATCGTTGACGGTGAAGGCCGCGCTGCGGCTGCTGGCGCTGGCCATGGCACCCAGGTAGCGCGCGTTTTGCCTGGCCAGGGTGGGCAACGCGCTGTTCAGGCGGGCGGCCATGCGCAAACTGCGCCTCTGCGGTGTCGTGGCGCGACGCAGGGCCGTGTCGGTGAGCGCGGGCGGCAGGCTGGAGCGGGCGATCTGGCCACCAATGGATGCGATTTGCCCGCCAATGCGGTAGGCGAGTCCATTGCCCGCCACGGCTTCAATGCGCGCCAGCGCCGGCCCCATGATTTGCAGCAGCCGCTCTGGGGGGAGGCTGTCAAAGTGCTTGGCTTTGAGCGCGCGCTGCGCTTCAATGGCCAGTCGCGTCAGGTTGAACGTCATTTCGGCTTTGAGGATTTCGCCGATCTGGTCCCAGGCCGCATCCATGAAAATTTCCTGGTTTTGCCGCACGATTTCAGCGCCATAGCCAGCGGCGCCCCGGTAGCGCGGGTTCAGATTCAGCCCGGCAACCCAGTGCCGGGCCTCCTCCGCCCTGGTCACCTGATGCTTTTTGGCATGCCAGGCGCCGACCATCTGGGGTTTGACCTCCATCCGTTGCGCTTGCGCCAGTGCGGCGCCAGGGCTGGTCGGATCGGCGACGTTTTCCTGGCTGGTGTTGACGATGATGGCCAGGCTGTCGGCCTGCGTGGGGTCGGCCAGTGCGCCCGGCGCGTAGCTCATCGGCACCAAAGCGCCTTCCATGGTCGCCACGGCGCCTCGCACAAAGCCAGTCAAGAGTGGATCAACGGTCATCGGTGCGGTGCCCACATTGGCCAGCACAGAGGCAATTTCCGGGTTGCCTTGGTAGGCTTTTGGGGTTCTGAGGCGGCGTGCCAGGGCTTCAAAGTCTCCGGCCGGCCCGGTAGAAAACTCCCAATGGTGATACACCGGCAGCAACACGTCGGTGGGCGCACTGGCATCCCAAGCCGGTCCCAGCGTCAGCATGTCGGCAGGCTTTGACTCTGCCAGCCCCAGGCCGCGCAGGCGGCCGGGCTCAAAGGCAGGCACGACACAGGCCACATAGTCCTTGTTGGGCTCAAGGCGACGCGGACAGACCAGGCGTGAGGCAGTGCTCTCGGGTTCGTGCTGCAAGTCGGCCTGCAGGCCGGCGGCATCGCTGGCATTGCTGACCACCTGCGCGTGGGCCCAAGCCCACGATTCGGCCAGGTTGGGCAGCTCCGTTTGTACATCGACTCCTTTGACCCGCACCGTGGGCAGCGGTCCCTGCGCAGACATTTTGGGCGCGCCGGTCTTGCTGCGATCCAGCACCACCAAAACCAGCCAGGGCCGCAGGCGGCCGTCGTTGTTGGCCAGGGCCGGGGTCAGCATCCAGGGGAAGTCGGGCGGGTCGAAATCAACGATGGCCAGGTAGTTGGGCTCAAAGTTGCGCATGTTGGGTTTGGGGTCGGTGCGCAACACCAGCCGGGTGTCAATGGCGATGACGTCGCCCGGGCCATACAGTTGCATTGCGGGGGGTGCAAGCGCGGTGCCCGCATGGTTGCCCGCAAATTTAAGGCCGATCTGCGCACTGGCACGCGCGCCCAGCAACGCGCCTGCGCCCAAGGTGTCGGTCTGGGTCAGCGCGACGGTCAAGCCGCGCCGTACCCACGGCATGAATTGGTAGGCAATGGCGGTACTGGTGGCCATGAGATTGACTCCGGTTGTGGTTTGGCAGGTACTTTGCTGGGGTGCGTGAACTCACATCAAAACGCCTGTGCCGTCTCGAACGCCTCAACCACCTGCAGTGCCTTGCCGCTTGCCAGCACCTGGTCTTGCGCGGCCCAATAAGACTGCCTGGCGGCACCGCCCAGCGCGGTTCCGACCAGGGTGCCGCTGGCCAGATCCAGCGTCTGCAGCGATGGCGGGTTGACGCTGATCTTGATCTCGATGGCGGGCTTGAGTTTGGCGCTGCGCCGCAAATCGGACTGGCCGGCCGCGCTTTGTGATTTGGCCCAGCTCAAATGGCCTGCTTCGGTCAACGCCGCATGGGACAGCTCGGAGCTGGGAGTGGGCGTTGACAGGTTGACCTCTTCATAGTCAAACACATCGAGCTGGGGTTTGCCAAACAGGTACTCGCGCTGGCCCACTTCAAAGCCGGCTTCAAACCGCTCGAAGGAGGGCTTGCTGAACAACTCGTCTTCGTTCAGGTCAAAGAACTGGGCCGCCGAGAAGTTGTCATCAAGCTGTTTGTCAGGCGATTTGAGCGATGCGCCAAACCTGACCTCGCCAATGCCGATCTGCGTCTCGCCGTCAATGCCATCGGTACCCAGCTTGGCCAGTGTCTTGTTCAGTGGCATGCGTTTTTGCACGAACTGCAAAACGGCATTGGGATGCGCCAGCACATCTTTTGTGGCGGGCAGTTTGACAAACGTGGCAAATGCGTCACCCGCTTGCGCAAGCTGTGCAGACCAGTTGCCCGGCTTCTCGACTTCTTCCTTGAGCAGCAGGGCCAGGGACAGCTTGCGCACTGTGGTGGGGCGGTCCTCGCCCCAGCTTTCATCGACATGGAAGCTGAAGTCGGGCAGGGGCCATGGGGTGTGAATTTCGGCGCGGCCCACAATGTGCCAGCGGCCCGGCCCGGCAAACATGCCGTAAATGTCGACACTGGCAAAGTCAATGTCAAACACTTCAATGCAGGCCCAGACATGCAATTCCACCTCAAAGCGGAATTGGGGCACGATGTAGATGATGGCGTCAAACTCGAAGCCGCCCTCGAAACTGGCAATGCCGATATCGGCCCATACGCGCATGCTGGAGCCGCCCTGCACCGTGGCCGAGGTCACTGCGAAATAGCCTTTGAACTGCATGCCCACGGGGCCAATCGAAAGGTCCGCGCCGATGCGCTGGAACGGCGACGGCAACCCCGGCGGCAGGTCAGTGAAGCGCGGGTGAAAGCCACCGGCGCTGATCAGGAAGCTGGGCTTGTCGCCAAACAGCGCGCGAAAGGCAAACTGGCCGGTCAGCGAGATGAACACCACGCGCGAATCGCGCAGCACGCCGTCAAACCAGATTTTGAGCGGGTCAAACACAATGCCACCGGCAAAGTCCACCTGCAGGCGCAGGATGGCAAGCGACTTGTCCACCAGCGGCGGCAACTGCACGATGACCTGGCCCACGAACAAGATCTGGCTGGCTTCAATCAGAATGCCGAGGCGAGCGGTCACCAGGCTGGGCGTGCTCCAGCCAAGCTCCAGCATCGGGCCGATTACAAATCCGCCCGCCTTGAACGGGAAGATGATGCGCAACTGGCTGATGATCTGCGGTGCATTGGCCACCGGGTTTTGCGGGAACAGGAAATTGTCCAGTGAACCGCTGGCCAGTCCCTGTGACAGCACATCAACACTGACGGTGTGCTGCACCCCCAGCAAGCCGCCAATGCCGGTCAGCGTGAAGCCAAAGCCTAGCTGAATCGGCGGCAACTGCGCAGTGATGATCAGCAGCAGCGACCAGCCGCCGGGGTTTTTGGTGGACAGCAGGCCGATGGCCTTGACGCCAATGGCTGCGATGCGGATGTCCAGAATGCCGCCGTATTCGCCGCGGTCCGGGTCAAACAGCAGGAAGCCGCCGCCTTTGACAATGCCCGCGTCAATCGCCAGGCCCGCGCCTGAAGGCGGTTTCAGGTCGAAGCGCGGTGGCGTCACGCCGGCCAGCAAATCGTCGAGTTTCAACAGTGTGCCGAGCCGGTCAATCGAACCCGAGAACGGTCCAATCTGCACCTGGAACGAACCCGAGAGTTCAATCTCGATCTGGTTCAGGTCGTCCGCCTTTTTCATCTCGAACGTCAGGAACGGAATCTGCACGGGGCTGTTCGGAATTTTCTCCAAGGGAATCGTCGCCTTCAGGCCAGTGCCGTCCTTCAGTCGCAGGCCGCCAGCCAGGTCGGCAACCAGGCCAAACGTCAATGCCACTTCAATGGCATCGCCCAGCACGGCACCGAGGAACGGGTCGTCGCCGACCTTCAGCACCAGCTTGCTGTCCTTCAGGTCGAACTCAACCAGCGGGTTGAGCTTTTTCAACGTAAAGCCGCCTGACAGGTGGCCAATCCTGAAATGTGTTTTGGCAACGTCGCCCAGAATCAGCGGCTTGGTGCGCTTGAACAGAATGCCAATTTCAGACGTGCCACTCAGCGTCGGCGGCGGCAACGGCGGCAACGGCAAAGTCAGTGCCGGCAGGTCAAGTTGCAGTTTGATCTGGCCATCACCCTTGAGTTCGAGCGCAAAGTCGCCGCCGCCTTCACCGGCCTTGAGCGCCAACAGAAGCTCCGCATAAAGTGATTGCGGCAGGTTGTAGCCCAGCCGCAAATCGAGCTTGTTGGCACCACTGCCGGCCAGCGTGAAAAGCCTGCTGGCCATGGTCGCAGGGGGCGACGGAATGGGCACGTTGGCCACGACCCAGCCTTTGGCATCGTCCAGATTCGGCGCGCTGAAAGAGCGGTCCAAAATAGTCCCGATCGCCATGACGACCAGGCCCAGCACCATCTGCGCGTCGGTCACGACCTGCGCAGTCAGCGCGTTGCCGGCCGGGTCCGCGCCTTTGAGCAGGTAGACCAGGCGGCGCGCCGGCGCATCGCCCGCAGGTGCGTCGGCATCGCCGCTCAGGATCAGCAGCAGTTTGGCGATGGAGTAGGCGCTTGGCGGCTTGCCAGGGTCGCTGGACGCGATGCGTTTGATCTGCTTGATGACGTTCGACAAATCACTCAATCCGGCATTGCCCCCACCCATCGCCGCGAGCAGCTCACCAATGGTTTTCAGCGCCGCCAGTGACTCGCCCACCACCATCGTGGCGATGGCCAGCGACTGCGCCTGCGCATGGCTGGCGTTGAAGCTGTTGGGGTCGATCAGGGCCGCCGTCTTGTTGAGTTCCAGACCCAGCCGGGTGCGCAGGGCGTCGATGAGCGGGGTGACCAGTTGGGGCGGGCCGCTGGCCTGTAGGTCGGTTTCCAGTGCTGACACGCTGGCTTGCAACCAGCCGAAAGCCCGAAGAAAAACAGTGTCGGCTGTGCCGCTCATAGTGCCTCCCGCGACGGTGAAACCCCGTTGGATCGAATCGCCCGCCTGTGCGACCCGGTGTTATGCAACCGGGAGCCGAAAACTCAACTTCCGTGTTTCGGCAAATTATGGGCAGCGTTCAGGAATCTGTGCCTGTTACAAAAGTGGCAAATAGGTAAAACTGTGTTACCGGAACCAGCATAAAATTAACCTGTAGGTTAATTTTTAACCCCAAAAACCACCAAAATCTCGAAAAAAATAGCTAAATAGGCCTATAGCTCTCGTACTATATAGATAGTTTGCTATAAAAATAGAATTTTCCGAACCGGGGTGACCGCTGGTTCCGGGTCCCCCCGATCACAGCATCTTATGGATAAGCGCCCCGGTGAACAGCACCGGCCCGGTTGGCCCGCCCGCGCTGGGAACGCCACCTTTGGGCTCCAGGCTGATGGCCAGGGTCGGCACCGCGCGCACTTCGCCGTCGGTCGCGGTCAACTGCAGCAGCTTGTCGCTGCCCAGTACACCGAGTGACCTTGGGCCGCCACTTGGCGGCAGCGCCCATAGTTGCAATGACCGGTCACCGGCTTCCTGGTAGCTGCCGATGCGCTGCAACACCAGTTTGCGGTTTTTGGGGTCGAATGTCACCAGCATGGAAGCGGCGGATTTGTCGTCAGCCAGCACCGCAACGTATTCGATTTGAGGCGTTGCCAGCAACTGGGCTTGCAGCCGGCGAATTTCGCCGCCCATTTGATCGCGCAGGTTCAAACCTGTGACCACGGCCACGACACTGGCCAGCGCACCGGCTGCCGCCACGCCGCGCCACAGCGACAGGCCACGCCACCAGCCACGCACACCCGCTTGCGGCTGGCTGGATTCGGCGCTGGCAACCTGGCGCCGTGCCTGCATGCCCAGCGCTTCGGCTTCACCTTGCACCAGGTTCTCGATGCGCGTCCAGACCACCGGGCTGGGTGTCTCCTTCACCTGCAATTCATTCATGCCGCAAAGGCGGGTTTGCCACATCAGGGCGGCAGCACGCAAGGACGGATGTTCGCGCGCCAGCGACTCGAAACGCCGCCGTGCGCCACCGCGCAGGGTGCCCAGTGCATAGCTGCTGGCAAGCCGGTCCAGCAATTCAGGTTTGTTGATCAGGTTCATTGTGGTAGGGCGGTGCCGGTTCAGGCAAAGCGGGCCATGCAGTTGCGAAGTTGATCCAGCCCGCGCCGGATCCAGGTCTTGACGGTACCCAATGGCAGCTTGAGTTGCTGTGCGAGTTCGCTGTGGCTCAGGTCGCGGATATAGGCCAGACTGACGACTTCACGCTGGCGGCTTTCCAGCTTGCCCAGGCATTGGTGCAGCGCCCAGGCCTGCTCGCTGGCCTGCACGGTGTCCATCGGATTCGCAGAACTGCCTTCGAGCGTGTCAGACAGCACTTCGTCCAGTTCCTGTGTGAGGTGACTCCGGTCGGCGGTGCGCCGGCGCAGATGGTCCAGCCCGCGGCTGCGCACGATCAGCCCCATCCAGGCCATCGGCGGGCTCAGAGAAGCGCGATAGTCGCCAGCCGAGCGCCATATCGTCAAAAACGCCTCTTGCAGCACGTCCTCGGCGCGCTCGCGTTGAACCACCACACGCAGCGCCAGGCCATAGAGCTTGCCGGCACAGTTGTCGTACAGCGCCTTGAGGGCAGCGTGGTCGCGCGCGGCGACCCGGTCCAGCAGGAGGATGAGTTCGGCGTCATGTCCACTTGGCCCGGTTGAATAGCCGGAGCTTGTCAGTGGGTTTGCGTCTAACGGGCTAAAGGGGCTGTGGGGGTTGGACGTGTTCATGCCGAATTGTCTAGTAAATCAGCCAGCTTGCAAAATTTGCGGTGGGCAGGCTTGGTTGTCCATTGAATACGGCTCAATGGCCTTATTGGATTCACGCTGCTCAATCTTACAAATGTTTGCCGCAATTTGAATCCAGAGGGAGGGCTTGCTGCGTACCACAGACAGTCGGTCGCGCACCAGCGATGGCTGACATTGGCGCTGATGCTCAGGCTGACGTTTCGGCTTTTCCAACCATTGACAAGGATGCTCCCATGAAAAATCTCACTTCCGTTTCCCTTTGTACCGTTGCACTGGCTGCACTAGGCCTGAGCGCATGCAGCAGCATGGGCGGTGGCCAGATGGCCTCAATGACCCCATTTTCGCAAGCTGCCCTGCCCGATGTGGTGAAGGTCCCTGCGGGCAACCGGGTCGCCATGGAAACCATTGGCGCCGGTGACATCACCTACGAATGCCGCGCCAAGAAAGACATGGCTGACCAGTTTGAATGGGTTTTTGTGGGCCCCGATGCCGCCTTGACCGACCGCACCGGCAAACGCATTGGCCGCTATTTCGGCCCACCAGCCACCTGGGAGAGCATGGACGGCTCCAAGGTGACGGGCGCGCAACTGGCCGTCTCGCCCGCTGGAGCTGCCAATATTCCTTTGCAGTTGGTCAAAGCCAATCCTGCCATGGGTGCCGGTTCGATGCAGGGCGTGACCTACATCCAGCGTGTCGCAACCCAGGGTGGCGTTGCGCCAGCAGCCACCTGCGCGGCCACTTCAATGGGTCAAAAACAAATCGTCAATTACCAGGCTGACTACATTTTCTGGCGCGCTTCCTGAACCTGTTTTTGCAATGTTGCCTACCGCAAAGTTCAACATGAAACCGATTGTTAACTTGTGGTCTGGCACATGCCTTCCCTGGTCAATCACCGCAAGGCAAGTTCCAAAAAGTAGATTGCAAAACTGATCCTTTGCAATCCAGGTTGGCCTTCTTTCATTCTGTTGCAAAGGAATTTCATGAATTTTGAATCCGTACCGAAAACCACAGCGTATCCATCTCACAGCAATTGCTGTAACCCCAACCGGAGAATCAATATGACTTTAAAACTCACCCGTTTGACCCAGGCTTGCCTGCTGGTGGTTGCCGCCGGCAGCGCATTGGCTTCGAGCCACCGCGAAGCCCCTTTCATCAGCGGTAGCCCCAAGGTGGATGGCACCGATTTCTACATGTTCAGAAGCTACGAAGGCATTGCCGCCAATGGCTCTGGCGGACGTTCTGACTACGTGACCCTGCTGGCCAACTACCAGCCGCTACAGGCTCCGTACGGCGGACCCAACTACTTCCAGATGGATCCCAATGCGCTTTACGAAATCCACATTGACAACAACGGCGATGCCAAGGAAGACCTGACGTTCCAGTTCCGCTTCAAAAACGCGCTGAAATCCATTCCCCTGACCATTGGTACCGGTGCCGCTGCAGCCAGCGTTGCCATTCCGCTGATCCAGGTGGGCGGCGTCAGCGCCTTGAACGACATCAACCTGAACGTGAATGAGACCTACACCGTCAATCTGGTGCGCGGCGAGCGTCGCAAGAGCGCCGGCGCGTTCCTCGTCAAGACCGGCGGCGGCGGTACTTTTGAGAAGCCAGTGGACTACATCGGAACCAAGACATTGCCAGACTACGCTGGCTATGCGGCCAAACACATCCACACCGTCACAATTCCGGGCTGCCCGGCTGGCAAGGACCAGGGCAAAGTGTTTGTGGGTCAACGTCAGGAAGGCTTTGCCGTCAACCTGGGCACAATTTTTGACCTGGTCAATGCACCCGCAGCGTTCCTGCTCAACCCAGCCAACAAGGACGCAGCAGGCAACGGTGGCAATCATGTGATTCAAAAATCCAACGTCACCACCATAGCGCTGGAAGTTCACAAGGACTGCTTGACCGCAGGCGCCGAGCCAGTCATCGGGGGCTGGACGACGGCCAGTGTTCGCCAGGCGCGTCTGGTCAATGGCAACCCGGGCAAAGGCAACGACCAGGCTGAAAAAACTGGCGGCGGCTGGTCTCAGGTGTCTCGTTTGGGCAATCCGCTGGTGAACGAAGTGGTGATTGGTTTGCCTGACAAGGACAAATTCAATGCCTCACAGCCAAAGGATGACGGCCAGTTTCTGGCTTACGTGACCAACCCAACCTTGCCTGCCCTGTTGGGTGTGGTGCTGGGTGCCAACATTGCACCGACCAACTTCCCCCGCACTGACCTGGCAACCACGTT
>JANOMD010000244.1:0-32713 GCA_031420135.1 Rhodoferax sp.
GTTTTCGCGCAAAGAGGGACAAACCAGCTACGCCCTGCTGAACGCCAACGGCACGGGTGCCTATGTGCTGGCGCGGCGTGAGCCAGATGTGCGCACCACGTTTACGCGCAATGCTCAGTACTGGGCAACGATACCGGGCAATGTGCAAGAGGTGGTGTTTACGCCCATTGGCAGCGCGGCAGCGCGCAGCGCAGCGCTGCTAAGCGATGCGGTAGACCTGGTGATAGACCCCGCCCCGCAAGACCTGGTGCCGTTGGCCAAGGCGGCTGACTTGCACCTGCGCAGCGGGGTCGAAAACCGGGTGATTTTTTTTGGCTTTGACCAAGAACGGGAAGATCTGCTGTACAGCAGCACCAAGGGGCGCAACCCGTTCAAAGATCTCAAGGTGCGCCAGGCTTTGGCGCACGCCATAGACACGCAGGCCCTGCATACCCACGTCATGCGCGGGCAAAGCGTGGTCACAGGTTGCATGACCCCTTCGCCTCTAGCGTGCAACGATGCGCCCGAGCTGGATGCCCAACGCCCAGCTTTTGACCTGCCACGCGCACGCGCTTTGCTGGTTCAGGCGGGATATCCGCACGGCTTTGACATCACGCTGGATTGCCCCAATAACCGTTATTTAAACGATGAGGCGCTATGCGTAGCCATTGCCAGCATGCTGGCCAGGGTGAACATCAAGGTGCGAGTGAACGCCATGCCGCGTGCGCAGTTTTTTGCCAAGCTGGAGAAGCTTGACACCAGCTTCTACCTGTTGGGCTGGGGTGGCGCAGAGACCGATGCCCAGCCAACGATGGACCCATTAATGCATTCATATGACGCTGCAACTGGCAGAGGTGATGGCAATAACGGGCGATTTAGCGACCCGCAGCTGGATGCCCTGATAGACGCTGCCGCCATAGAGGTCAGCCCCGCTAAACGAAAAGACCTGGTGCGCCAGGCGCTGCTGCTGCACCATAGCCAGCTATATCACTTAGTGCTGCATAGACAAATGCTCACTTGGGCTATGCGCCGCAGGGTGGATGCGCAGCCTGCGGCCAACAACCATTTACGCAGTTGGCTGGTGCGGGTGAGGCCGGATGGTCGACCCACCACAACGCAAACCGGTAATGCACAATAACCCCATTCGCCTTGACGTGGCCTTGACGTTGGCTAATTTCGGGCTGTTTGTCCCGCCGCCCCCCAGTTTTATTCTGATATCACCGCATGACGATGCCCGCCACGACTGACCGCACTGCCAACCCATCGCCGATTGCCATCCTGACTTACCACCAGGTCGATGCAATCCCGGCCCGGGGCGCGCCGTTTCGGGGCATTTATGTCACACCGGCGGCGTTTGCCCGTCAAATGGGGCTGTTGAAATGGATGGGTTATCAAGGGCTGTCCATGTCGGGGCTGATGCCCTACCTGCGCGGCGAACGCAGCGGCAAAGTGGTCGGCATCACGTTTGATGATGGCTACCTGAACAACTTGCAGCACGCCTTGCCGACGCTGGCCCACCACGGCTTTTCATCGACCTGTTTTGCCGTGAGCCAGTTGCTGGGCAAAACCAACGCCTGGGACTTGGAGGTCGGCATTGCGCAGACGCCATTGATGAGTGACAGCCAAATCCGCCAATGGGTCGCGGGCGGGCAGGAAATAGGCGCCCACACGCGCCACCACGTTCGCCTGGAGCAAGCTGATGCGGCAAACTGCCGCGCTGAGATCCGGCTTTGCAAATCAGAACTTGAAGCGGTCATTGACGCCCCGGTCAACCACTTTTGCTACCCCTATGGCGAGTTCAGTGCACTGCACACTGAAATGGCGCGCGATGCTGGGTACAGCAGTGCAACCACCACCCAGCGCAGCCGCTGCCACCGTGGGGAAGACATGATGCTTTTGCCCCGCGTCCCGGTGCTCAATACAACCACGCAGGCGACGTTGTGGCTCAAGTTGGCGACCACCTACGAGGACCGCCGACGGGCGTGATGTCGATACCCGAAGCGAAGCCTGAACGGCCCCAGAATCGGCTGAAAATTGCGGTGCTCAACCGCAACTTTTCACCGACCGGGGGAGGCGCTGAGCGGTATTCGATTGCGCTGGTGGAGCAACTCGCCGCACGCCATGAGATCCATGTGTTCGCGCAGCAGATTGACCACGGCTGGCCGGGGGTCACCTACCACCCGGTCTCGCAGCTTTTGAAGCGACCGAGGTGGATCAACCAGCTTTGGTATGCCACAGCCACCTGGTGGGCTACGCGGCACGGCTTCGATGTGGTCCATTCGCATGAAAACACCTGGCATGGACAGGTCCAAACCGTGCATGTGCTGCCGATTGCGCACAACCTGTTCGACGGTCTCATCGGTGCGCGGCTGGGTTGGCGCTGGTTCAAGGTGCTGACGAGTCCGCGTTTGCTGACCTACCTGTGGCTGGAGCACTTGCGATATTCCACCCGGCCGGGGCGAATTCTGGTCGTTACGTCGCCCAGTGCGCGCCGCGTGCTGGAGAAGACCCACCCCGAATCAGCGCAGATGATCCGCATGGTGGCGCCTGGCGTGGCTGCCGTGCCCGGCAAAACCACCGCACTGGATCGGCAACGGGCAAGGCAACTGCTGGGGCTGCCGCAAGGCCCGCTGTGCATTTTGTTTGTCGGCAACGATTACCGCAAAAAGGGGCTGACGGCGCTGCTGGACGCTGTGGCGCGACTGCCGGACGACGTGATTCTGGCAGTGGTCGGCAACCCGGACCATGAGGCCGGGTTCAAGCCGCAAATCAGTGCGCTTGGGCTGGACAAAAAGGTTTTCTTTCTCGGCTCGCTTGGCGACATCAACCCGGCCTATCAGGCGGTTGATTGCCTGGCGCACCCGACGCTTGAAGACACCTTTGCCATGGTGGTACTGGAGGCAATGGCCCACGCGCTGCCGGTGGTTGTGAGTGCACAGCCGTATTGCGGCATCGCGGGCCTGCTGGACGACGGCGTCAATGCGTTGCTGTTGGGGAATCCGCGTGATGTGACGGCGCTCGCGGGGCATCTTGGCCGCCTGTTGCAGGATGCACCGCTGCGTGACCGCCTTGGGCAAGCGGCAGTCGACTTTGCCAGATTGCACCAATGGGAAAGCATCGCGATGGAGCAGGATGCGATTTATCAGGCCACGCAATAGTGCGCGTTGCATTGCGGGTCAAGCCATGATTTTTGGTAAAAAATTAACCCGTAGGTTAATTTTGGCTTCAAAAACCGCGCCAAAATGCCAAAATATCGATGATATGGGCATCTAGCTCTAGTATTATATAGATAGTTTGCTATATTTTATATAGCAATAGAAATTCGATTCGCGTCGATAATTTTGGCGCAGCGACTCCTAGCCGATTTCGCCCGACTGCAGTCCAAGCTGGTACAGCCGGGCGTACTGGCCCTCCTGTTTCACCAATTCATCATGGCGCCCGACCGCAACGATGCGTCCGGCTTCCATCACCACAATTCGGTCGGCGTGGCGCACGGTGGACAGTCGGTGGGCAATCACCAGCGTGGTGCGGTCTTGCATCAACAGCTTCAATGCGTCCTGTACTGCCCGCTCTGACTCGGTGTCCAGAGCGGACGTCGCTTCATCCAGAATCAGGATCGGCGCGTCCTTGTACAGGGCGCGGGCGATGGCCAGGCGCTGGCGCTGTCCGCCCGAGAGCTGCATGGCGTTGTGCCCCAGCACGGTGTCGATGCCCAGGGGCAGGTCGCCCACCATGGCCGAGAGATTGGCGGCGCTGAGGCACTCTGTCACCCTGGCGCGATCCGGCAACGCCCCGAGCGCGACGTTGGCGGCAATCGAATCATTGAGCATCACCACATGCTGGCTGACGACCGCGAACTGGGCCCGCAATGCGCGCAATGTCCAGGCGCGAACGTCCGTGCCGTCCAGCAGCACCTGGCCGGCGCTGGCGTCCACAAAACGCGGCAGCAGGTTGGCCAGCGTCGTTTTGCCGGCGCCTGAACTGCCGACCAGCGCAATCGTCTCGCCGGGCATGATGGACAGGCTCAAATCTGTCAGAGCGGGTGCCAGTTCAGGTGAAAACTGAACCGTGACATTCACGAAACGGATGTCACCCGACGCGCGCGGCAACGTGAAGGCGCCCTGTGTTTCAGTGGGCGTGGCGTCGATCAGGGCGAGGCCGCGCTCTACCGCCGCCAGCCCGCGGGTGATCGGGCTGGAAACCTCGGACAACTGGCGAATCGGCGCCACAATCATCAGCATGCCGGTCACAAAGGCCACAAAACCGCCGACAGTCGTGCCACTGCTGGCGCTTTGAACCAGCGCCACCGAAATCACCGCCGACAGCGCCACCGCCGCCAGCATTTGGGTTATGGGAGTCATGGCGGCGCCTGCCACGGTGGACTTCATGGCCAGGCGGCGCAAGGCGTCGCTCAGAATGTCGAACCGGTCAGTCTGGGCGGCTTGTGCCCCGTGCAGCCGGATGTCGCGGTGGGCCAGCACGTTTTCTTCAACCACGTAGGCCAGGCTGTCTGTGGCGTCCTGGTTGGCCTTGGTCAGGCGATGCAGGCGTTTGGTCAAAATGCGCATCACCAGCGCCACCGCCGGGAACACCGCCGCGACGATCAGCGTCAACTTCCAGTTCAGGAAAAAGAGATAGGTCGTCAGTGCCAGCAAGGTAAGCGCGTTGCGCGTGAGGCTCAAACACGAGTTCACCAGCATCACCGACCCGGTCTGTACCTCGTAAACCACGGTGTTGGACAGGGCGCTGGAGGTCTGGTCGGTAAACAGCGAGAGCTTGGACACCAAAATCTTGTCAAACATCGCCCGGCGCATGGCCTTCAGGCCGTGGTTGGTAATTTTGGTCAACCCGATTTGCGACACATACCCCGCCAGGCCCCGCACGCCAAACAGCAGCAACAGCGCCACCGGCACGGTCCAGATTTCAAGTTGACCGGCCTGAAAGCCATGGTCCAGCAGTGGCTGCAGCAAGGCGGGAATCATGGGCTCGGTGGCAGCACCCACCACGGCGCCTGCGGCCACCAGCGCCCAAGTGCCACGCCGTGCGCCAAAGTAAGGCAGCAGGCGCTTCAAGCGGGCTCGCAATCCGGTATGAACTGTGGTCATGGGCGGGCTCCTGTTGCGTGGGCCGCGCGGGTGCGAACCCCCAAGGCCAACAACAACCCCAATGTCACGATGAAGAAATCGCCGATCAGCCCGTCGTAAAGGGCTGAGTTGAACAGGCAGGCAATCACCATGGCGGCCAGAACGCTCATGGTGCTTCTGGCAACCGGGGTGTCAAAGCCTCTGGCATCCCGAAAAATGCACATCATCATGGCAACCAGCAACAGAACCCCCGGCACGCCGAGTTCAACGCCCCACAGCAGGTATTCCTGGTGCGGGTTGCTGGCATTGCCTTTGCCAAATATTCTGGTTGCTGAACTGCCTTCAAGGCGCTTCACGGTATCGGTCCAACTGCCCACACCGTGGCCCACCAGCGGAGATTGCTCGATGGCCTGAATCGAGCGGTGCCACGCATTCAAACGCCAACCCGAAGAGGTTTCGATGTCAGACTGTTGTGCATAAGCCAGCCCCTCGGGCAGGATTTTTGAGACCCGACCCTGAAATGTGGCCGACCCCAGGTACAGAGCTGCCATCACTGCAGCAGGCACGGCGATCAGGCAAAGCAAACGCCATTTTCTGGGCAGATCCCAAAGTATGGCCAACGCGATCATCGCACCGGCGACGAGGTAGCCGGTGCGCCCCTGCTGAAACAGCAACACGTTGGCCAGCGCGGCCACTGCTGCCAATCCGGCCAGCCAACGCGGCCACAAGCCAACTGAACGCAAGTGCCAGATGACGCCCGCAGACGTCGCAAAAATGATCGACTGGTCAAGGTAGCTTGAAAACACCACATAGCGGCCCTGGTGGGTGTCCGCCCAGGGAATGGGTACACCCGCGACCAGCAGCCAGGCGGTGAGTATGTAAATGGCTTGTCCGATTGCAAATGCGGTGATGGCGATGCGCGCCTCGCGCGCTGTGCGCAGCAGGCCGACCAGCAGCAATATTTCTATCAACTTGGCATGCTTGACCAGGGTTGTCAGGGCATCCTGGGTGTCCGCTGATGTCCACAGGAGACTCAATGCAAAAGCCAGACAGATCACCAAAACGGCAGGCACCGTCAAAAGTTGCCTGAACGCAATGTCCGGGCGTTGACGCCAACACGATGCACTCAGGTAGCCCAGCGCGGACACCATCAGGATGACTTTGGTGATGCTGATCAGCGCCATCGGCAGGCTGACCGAGACTGCCACCATGCAGGCCAGAATCAGGCGAAAACTCCAGCCCGCGCGCGCCTGCGCGTCAGCACCAGGGTCGGGGACCCTGGGCCGCATGGCAGCAAAAGGGGCGAAGGATGCGGGTCTGGGCATGGGCGCAGGCAGTGGCTCTCAAACCTTTGGGCCCGATGAGCCAGAGTCGCTGGTGGGGGCTTGCCAAAGCGCGCCTTTTTGAATCTCGATCGCTTTGACGTAGCGGTAAAACGTTCCTTCAAAATTTCCGATGGCTATGACAAGACCAGCCCAACCATCCAGAAAACCGAGCTTGAAAACGTAATGCTTCACAAACGCCCAAATGCCGTGCGACAGGGCGCTTGCCATCGACAGCGGCCTTTGGGATATCCGTTGTGCACCCAACGACGAGTAGCGGTTGGCCTTGTGCATCACCTCGCTCATATTTTTGAACGGAAATTGCCAGATCGCGTTTTTCAGATGCCCCGGCGACCTGCTGGTGTTCAAAATGTAGCCCTCGTGCACGGGTTTCTGGTCATACGCCAGAGCGCCTTTTCGAAACAGTTGTGGTTGGCGGTAATTGGGGTACCAGCCCGAATGCCTGATCCACCGGCCCATGAAGTAATTGCGCCTGGGCACCCAGTAGGCATCGAGCGCACCGGGGTCGTTCACCAACGCAAGGATTTCTGCCTGAACCTGCGGTGTACACCGTTCGTCCGCATCAAGACTGAAAATCCAGTCATGGGTGCAGGCGGCAATAGCGCGGTTGCGCAAGTCGCCAAATCCCGTGAATTCAACCTGCACCACTCGGGCACCAAGCCGAGCGGCTATTTCGGGTGTTCCGTCGGTGCTCCAGGAATCCACCAACACCACTTCGTGCGCCCACTTGGCGCTTTCAATCGTGGCGGCAACTTTTTCTGCTTCGTTGAAAGCGATGATGTAGACGGAAATCTTGCTCATCGGAGGCAAATCGGGATGCAAATCGGGGTGCAATAAAGGTGCAAAAAGGGGATGTTAGTATTCGGCGGCGCTAACGCAGGGCGCAAGGACGAACCTTTTCGGCCCCCAGTAGTCTAGTTCAAAATGAAACCCGTCCCGTCTGCCTCCGTGGTCGTCACCACCTACAACCGAAGCGATGCCTTGCTGGCAGTGCTTGACGGGTTGTCACGCCAGTCGGATCGCCAGTTTGACGTGGTGGTGGCCGATGACGGATCGCAGGCGCAGCACCGGGAGGCGATTTTTCATTCCGGTATTGCACGCGCGCTCGGTGCGGTTCACGTCTGGCATCCTGATGTGGGATTTACCGCCTCGCGGGCCAGAAACCGGGGCGTGCGGGCCGCTCTGGGCGATTACATTATTTTCCTGGACGGTGACTGTGTGCCTGAGCGCGATTTCATCGCCCGCCACAAGGCCTTTGCGCAACGCGGCTGCTTTGTCAATGGCAGCCGTGTGCTGCTGTCGCGTAAGTTGACACAACAGGTGTTAGGCGGACAAGAAACGGTTGATGGCCGGTCCGCGTTTTACTGGCTCAAGCAACGCTTCACTGGCAACGCCAGCAAATTGACCGGCTTGTTGCGGCTGCCAGATGCGGAGCTGCGCATGAACCCATCGTTTGCCTGGAAGGGCCTTCGCAGCTGCAATATGGCGGTTTGGCGGCATGACTTTGAAACTATTGACGGTTTTGACGAGTCGTATACCGGCTGGGGCCACGAAGACGCGGATTTTGCGCTGCGTCTTTACAACGCCGGCGTGGTGCGAAAGAACGGCTTCTGTGCGACCGAAGTGTTCCACCTGTGGCACAAGGAAGCCAGTCGTAACAAAGAGTCACAAAATGCCGCCTTGGTGGCTGCCCGTATGCGTGGCAGCGAACGCATTTCCCGCGCAGCTTTGGGTTATTCTCAGCCACGTTTGAATGATGATGTGGTCATTTCAAGACTTGGAAAGTGACTGGACTTTGAATCAATGATCAAAAGAGTATTGGGTTTCCTGATGTTGACCCTGATGGCTTGGTCGGCCGTCGCCCAGTTCAGGGTGGAGGTGTCGGGCGTCGGCTTGACGCAACTGCCAATTGGTGTGGCAACATTTCGGGGCGACGATGCAGCACCGCAAAAAATGGGTGCCATCATTCTGGCGGACCTGGAACGTAGTGGCCAGTTTCGGGGTGTTGACAGTGCTGGCGCGACGCTGGATGAAGTGACCCGCCCGGATGTATCGTTGTGGCGCCAAAAGGGCGCTGACTCTTTGGTGACCGGCAGCGTCGTTCGTCTGGCAGATGGCCGCTTTGACGTGCGTTTCAGGTTATGGGACGTAGTTCGGGGGCAGGACTTGGGCGGCCAAAGTTATGCCGTCACGCAAGGTGACCTGCGCCTGGCGGCGCATCGCATTGCCGACTTTGTGTACGAAAAACTGACTGGCGACAAGGGAATATTCTCCACACGCATTGCCTACATCACCAAGGTGCAGACGCGTTACAACCTGTGGGTTGCCGACGCCGACGGTGAAAACGCCCAGTCTGCTCTGGCCAGCCCCGAGCCAATCATTTCGCCCGCCTGGTCGCCCAATGGGGCGCAACTGGCGTATGTTTCGTTTGAGTCGCGCAAACCCGTGGTGTATGTGCATGATGTGGCGAGCGGAAGGCGCCGTCTGATCGCCAATTTCCGGGGTTCCAACAGCGCGCCGGCCTGGTCGCCCGACAGCAAGACCTTGGCGGTCACGTTGAGCCGGGACGGTGGTTCGCAGCTTTACAACATTGATGCGGCAGGCGGTGAACCGCGCCGCCTGGCACAGTCTGGCAGCATTGACACCGAGCCAGCCTATTCGCCCGATGGCAAGAGCCTCTATTTTGTAAGTGACCGTGGCGGTGCGCCGCAAATTTACCGCATGAGCCCCGGTGGCGCGAATCCCGAGCGCGTCACGTTCGCAGGGGGCTACAACATTTCACCGGCGTTGAGCCCGGATGGGCGTTGGCTGGCCTATGTTTCCCGCGTAAGCGGTGCGTTCAAGTTGCATGTGATGGAGTTGGCAACCGGCACCGTGACGGCGATCACGGATTCCACTGCGGATGAAAGCCCCAGCTTTTCGCCCAACAGCCGCTTGATTGTTTATGCCACTACGGTGCAGGGCAAAGAGGCGCTGATGACGACAACCCTTGACGGGAAAATCAAGGCCCGACTGGGTGGTCAGGGTGGCGATATCCGGGAGCCTGATTGGGGCCCGTTTCAGAAGCAATAAAAGCATTGAAGCAACCCAACCGGGTTGAAAACCGAATTACTTGACTGGGAGAAACCTGATGAAGAAATTTTTGCTGGTAGTGGGCCTGACAGCATTGTTGGCGGCGTGCGGATCTTCGGTGAAACTGGATGATGTTCCGGTGCAGGACATCTCGGGCAAAACCGTAACGCCGGGCGACGGGTCCAGAGCTGGGTCCGGCGCAGGCACTGGTGGCGGTGCAGTCACCGCGACCAATGTCACACCGGTGGATATCAACAAGTCCAGCCAGAACGGCGCTGTACTGGCGGGCCCCCGTATCGTTTATTTTGATTACGACAGTTTTGCGATCAAGCCCGAGTTTCAGCAAGTGATCGACGCCCATGCGCGTTACCTCAAGGCGGACAAGAACCGCAAAATGGCGATCGAAGGCCATACCGACGAGCGCGGGGGTCGCGAGTACAACCTTGCACTGGGTCAAAAGCGCAGCGAAGCCGTTCGCCGTGCAATTGGGCTTTTGGGCGCAAGCGATGCCCAAATGGAAGCCGTCAGTTTTGGCAAGGAAAAGCCGGCCGCCGCTGGCGGCGACGAGGCCGCCTTGGCGAAGAACCGCCGCGCAGAAATCAATTACCGATAAATTGCGATGACTGGACCATACCTGCGATCCTTCCTTGCCTTGCTGGCGTCCTGCCTCTGGATCGGGTCAGCCAGCGCGGGACTGTTCGACGATGAAGAAGCCCGAAGAGCCATTCTGGACCTGCGCCAACGGCTCGAAACCGTGCGCCAGGAGTCTGACCAGAAGCTCGCTGAACAAAACCGGCGCAATGCCGACGAAACCAGTCAGTTCAGACGCAGTCTGCTTGAACTGCAAAACCTGATTGAATCATTGAAAGCCGATATGGCGCGGCTGACCGGCCAAAACGAGCAACTCGCCCGCACCCTGTCTGAGCAACAACGGCCGGTGGCTGAGCTGCAGCGCCAGGTCGCAGATTTGCAGCGTCAGCAGAAGGACGCCACCTTGGTGGTCGAAGAACGTCTGCGCAAGTTCGAGCCGATCAAAGTGACGGTTGACGGACGGGAGTTTTTGGCCGAACCCAATGAAAAGCGCGATTTTGATTCGGCTCTGGCGGTTTTCAGAAAAGGCGAATTCGCTTCAGCGCAGACAGCATTTGTCGATTTCCTCAAACGCAATCCGCAAAGCGGTTATGGCCCCTCAAGCCTGTTCTGGCTGGGCAATGCGCAATACGCGACGCGGGATTACAAAGAAGCTGTGAGCAATTTTCGCTCACTGATTTCGCTTTCACCCGATCACTTGCGTGCGCCTGAGGCAGTGCTGTCGATCGCCAACTGCCAGATCGAACTTAAAGACCCCCGCGCTGCACGCAAAACGCTTGAAGACCTGCTCAAAGCGTACCCACAGTCCGAAGCGGCGTTGGCTGGCAAGGAACGCCTCGCGCGGTTGAAGTAGACCTCGCCGGACGGCCCTGCGCGGGCTGGTTGGCCCCACCTCGTAAAATCCGGGCATGCAAGCATCTGAATTGTCCTCGCTGACCACCCAAGTGCTTTGGGCCGGGTTCCTCCTCTCGGTCGTCTTTGGTGCCATCGCGCAACGCACCCACTTTTGCACCATGGGGGCCGTAAGCGACGTCGTCAACATGGGCGACTGGACCCGCATGCGGCAGTGGGCGCTGGCCATTGGGGTGGCCATGATTGGTTTTGCCCTGCTTGGCTACACCGGTTTGATTGACCCGGCCAAAACCCTGCACGCGTCCACGCGCTGGACTTGGCTGTCTGCCAGTGTGGGCGGCGCGCTGTTTGGTTTTGGCATGGTGCTGGCGTCGGGGTGCGGCAGCAAGACGCTGGTCCGCATCGGCGCAGGCAGCCTGAAGTCAATTGTCGTTCTGGTTGTGATGGCCGTGGCCGCGTTTGCCACGCTCAAAGGGATCACCGCCGTGCTTCGCGTCGCCACGGTGGACAGGGTTGCAGTGGACATGGCTTCAGGCGTGACTTTGTGGCAATTTGCAGCTACGACCTTCGGTGTGAAGCCCGCCCTGGCCGGGCTTGTGTTGGGTGTCGGTCTGGGTTGCGTGCTGGCCCTTTGGGCGCTATCGCAGAAAGGGTTTTGCAAGCCTGACAATTTGCTGGCCGGCGTTGGCCTGGGTCTGGTGATCTCGGCCATGTGGTGGGTCAGCGGCGGATTGGGTTATGTTGCGGATCACCCCGAGACTCTGCAAGAGGCCTTTTTGGCAACCAATTCGAGCCGCTCCGAGGCCATGAGCTTCGTCGCCCCCGTCGCCTACACGCTGGACTGGGTGATATTTTTCAGTGACAAAAGCAAGCTGCTGACGCTGGGCATTGTGTCGGTGGTGGGGGTGATCGCTGGGTCTGCCGCCACAGCGTTGATCAGCCGGACGTTTCGTTGGGAGGGGTTTGGCGGCGTGGAAGACGTCGGCAACCATTTGGGTGGCGCAGTGTTAATGGGCGTGGGGGGTGTCACTGCAATGGGATGCACCGTGGGCCAGGGCTTGACAGGCATCTCGACACTCAGCGCCAACAGTTTTGTCGCGGTGGCGGCAATCATCGCTGGCGCGGTGCTTGCGTTCAAGTACCAGATTTGGCGCCTTGACCGTGGCGGGTAGTTTCCGTGGTTAACAGCGTCGGCTTGCCTTCATCCCAATTGCATGGCGGACCCAATGACGATCAGCACGCCGTGGATTTCGAGCGCCGTTTTGGTGGCCTGGCGCGTCTGTATGGTGCCGCCGGTGCGGCCCGCGTCTGGGCCTCGCATGTTGTCGTGGTTGGCATTGGCGGCGTGGGTTCCTGGGCGGTGGAGGCGTTGGCCCGAAGCGGCGTTGCCCGGCTGACGTTGATTGATCTGGATCACGTCTCCGAGTCCAATATCAACCGTCAAATCCACGCGCTGGACAGCACCCTGGGCCAAGCCAAGGTGCTTGCCATGCGCGACCGCATTCTTCACGTCAACCCGGGTTGCGAAATAGTGGGCGTTGAGGCCTTTGTCGATGCAGACAATTGGCCGCAACTGCTGGAGGGTGGTGTAACCAGCCAAAGCAAAACTGTCGATGCGGTGATTGATGCCTGTGACCAGGTCAGGGCCAAAGTTGTCATGGCGGCCTGGGCGCGCCAAACGCAGACTTTGTTCATTTCAGTCGGTGCCGCTGGCGGCAAGCGGCACGCGCATCAGGTTGATATCGATGATTTGAGCTCGGTCACGCATGACCCGTTGTTGGCGCAGTTGCGCACGCGCCTGCGCAAGGAGCACTCGGCTCCCCGCGAAGGAAAGAGGATTGGCGTGCCGTGCGTGTTCAGTCGCGAGGCGGTGACGGCACCCTCGGTGTGGGGCGCTGTTGCCACGGACAGCTCGCTGAATTGTCACGGTTATGGGTCAACGGTCAGCGTCACGGCAACCTTTGGCCAATGCGCGGCCGGATGGGTGCTTGATAAAATTTCATCCACCCTGTAAAGGGAATGAGAGAATCAACGCTACAATGGAAGGCTTTGCAGCAGGGTGAAAATCAGGCTGCATTGGCAGACAAGCCAGGCGCGTCAAGTGCCCGGTTTCAAGCCTTGAGGGGATGTTAGCTCAGTTGGTAGAGCAGCGGACTTTTAATCCGTTTGTCGTGGGTTCGACCCCCGCACATCCCACCAGAATTTGAAGGCCTGGACCGTCATGGTTCAGGCCTTTTCTGGTGGTGCGGTTATCCAGGACGGCCATCAGGCCACCCGTTTTTCAGGCAACGCCAAGTTGTCAACCGGTGTGTCCCAGTCACCGCTACACTAAGCAAAATGGCTCGCTTAAATACCCCTTTCGAAATTCATGTGCATGGCCAGGTGCCGATGCGCGCGGACGTCAGTTTTGAGAACATCCAGGACGCCCTCAAGCCGCTGTGGAAGTACGCCGGTGCGCGCTCGCTCACAGATGGCGCAACCAGCGCCTATGAAGACGAGCCGGGCATCACGTTTGATGCAAAAGAACATCTGCTGCAGCTTTGCTGGACCGTTGCAGGTGACGACGCCTTCCGTCAGGCGCTGGACGAAATGTGCATGAGCCTTAACGAGTTGAGTGAAACCGGCGCCACCATTGAGGTGACGTTCTACGACACCGACTTCGATGAAGATGACGACGAATCCGACGAGGAGTCGCGCGACGACTTCATGATGCTGTTCGTCGGCCCTAACCCGGCAGCCATCATGCAGGTGCAGCGCGACTTGCTGGTCCAGGACATGATCCACCTGATGGAGCGCCACTTTGACGGCGCCGAGCTTTCGGGTGTTGTGGCCGAGGTTGACAAACTGTTTGCGCGCCGTTTTGACTCGCTGGTGAATTCGCTGGAATTGGGCCGTCCGCCGCGCGGATCGGGTGGGTCAGGCGGTTCGGGCGGGCAAGGGCACGGCGGCGGGCGCAAGCCGCGGCATCTGCATTGACAGGCACGCTGTCTGGCATTTGCTATATAAAAAATAGCATACTATTTAATAAATACGAGAGCTAGAGGCGAATTTCATTGGTTTTTTGGTAAAAACCGGTGGATTTAGCGGTTAATAAACCCAATTTGGGTATATTGAGATGCTGTCCAATTCGCCGTTTCAGCGCTTTTGGTACTGGGTGGATCCAAACAGGATCTCGCGCGCCTTGTCATCGGTGATGGGTTTGCGCAAGTCCGCAAGTACCTGAACGCCACGCACCACCGCCGGTCGTTCTGCGATCTTGTCAAACCAGGTTTTAAGGTGAGGGTAATCTGCCCAGTCGATGCCTTGGTTAGCCCAGCTTCGCAGCCATGGGAAAATGGCAATATCGGCAATACTGTACTGGCTGCCCGCAATGAACTTGCTGGTGGCAAGCTGCCGGTCCATCACGCCGTAAAGGCGTTTGGTCTCATTGGTGTAGCGGTTGACGGCATACTCGATTTTCTCGGGCGCATAGATGCGGAAGTGGTGCGTTTGACCCAGCATCGGGCCCACGCTGCCCATCTGGAACATCAACCACTGAAGCACTTCAAATTTCTTGCGGTCGCTCTTGGGCAGAAACTTGCCGGTCTTGGCAGCCAAATAAAGCAGAATTGCGCCCGATTCAAACAGCGAGATCGGCTTTCCGTCTGGCCCATCCGGATCGACCAGCGCAGGAATCTTGTTGTTCGGGCTGATTGTCAGGAATTCGGGCTTGAACTGGTCACCCGTGCCAATATTCACGGGAATCGCCTGCCAGTCCCGGCCCAGGCGGTAACCACACTCTTCGAGCATGACGTGAACCTTGTGACCGTTCGGGGTGGGCCAGGTATAGACCTTGATCATGATTTGCCTTTAGGACGGAACCGCCAGCTGGAACTGCCAGATGGAAATGCCAGATGGAAATGTCGATTCATCACAGCTTAAGTTGAAAGGCAGCGAGCCGCCCGGACGGATTCAAAGCGGCACGCACTGGTCTTTCAGCTTCCCCGGGTAATTGGCATCTCGACGGCCTTAGGGTTGGCTGCGTACTTGCCCAGCTCAAGCTTGGCAATGGCGTTGCGATGTACCTCATCTGGACCATCGGCAAAGCGCAGGGTACGTGCTGCAGTGAAGCTGTAGGCCAGCGGAAAGTCGTCGCACATGCCAGCGCCGCCGTGCACCTGCATGGCCCAGTCAATCACCTGGCAGGCCATGTTGGGGGCCACGACCTTGATCATGGCAATCTCGTTTTTGGCGACCTTGTTGCCGGCCAGATCCATCAGCCAGGCGGCTTTGAGTGTCAGCAGGCGGGCCATGTCGATCTTGCAGCGTGCCTCGGCAATGCGCTCCTGGGTGACGGTTTGCGAGGCCACGGTTTTGCCGAAGGCCACGCGGCTGGAGGCCCGCTTGCACATCAGTTCAAGTGCACGTTCAGCCAACCCGATCAGGCGCATGCAATGGTGAATGCGCCCAGGCCCAAGGCGTCCTTGAGCGATCTCGAAGCCGCGGCCTTCACCCAGCAAAATGTTGCTGACCGGCACCGTGACGTTCTTGAACAGCACTTCCATGTGGCCATGTGGCGCGTCGTCATAACCAAACACAGTGAGCGGGCGCACGATGGTTATGCCTGGCGTGTTTGCGGGCACCAGGACCATGCTTTGCTGCGAATGGCGCGGTGCTTGCGGGTCGGTTTTACCCATCAGAATGTGGATGGCGCAGCGTGGGTCGCCAGCGCCCGAGGTCCACCACTTGCGGCCATTGATGACGTAGTTTGCATTGTCACCCGTGCCACTGCGTTCAATGCTGGTTTCGATGTTGGTGGCGTCACTTGAGGCAACGTCCGGTTCGGTCATGGCGAAGGCAGAGCGGATTTTGCCTTCCAGCAAAGGTTTGAGCCAGCGCGCCTTGTTTTCGTCAGAGCCATAGCGGGCAATGGTTTCCATGTTGCCGGTGTCGGGGGCAGAGCAGTTGAATACCTCGCTGGACCACAGCACGCGGCCCATGATTTCGGCCAGTGGCGCGTATTCCTGATTGGTCAGGCCTGCGCCGGTGTAGCCCGATGCCGCAGCACTGTCCACAGGCAGGAAGAGGTTCCAAAGGCCAGCGGCCTGCGCTTTGGTTTTGAGCTTTTCGATCGTTTCCAGCGGCGTCCAGCGCTTGCCAGCGGCCGTGTTGGCGACGATCTCGGCGTGGTATGCCGCTTCAGCCGGATAAATGAATTCGTCCATAAACACCTGCAAGCGGCCCTGAAGCTGTTTTGTTTTGGGGGAAAAGTCAAAGTCCATAGGAGTCTCCAGTTATAAAAATATAGACCGGCCTTGAAGGCCGGGTGTCAAAAACGTCGTACTTGATTCAGGCAGATTCGGCAAACTGCCAAGCCAGCTTTGCCAGCGGCTTGGCGCCCGCGCCCGAGGTCACAGCCTGGGCGCTGGACGCTGTGCCAGCTTCGACCCGTTTGGCGATGCCCTGCAAAATCGCGGCGATGCGAAACAGGTTGTAGGCCATGTAGAAGCTCCAGTCCTGCTTGAGGGCTTCGGGCGTTGCAATGCGCGTGCGTTCGCAATACCGGCGGATGTACTCAGCTTCTGAAGGAATTCCCAGGCTGGCGATATCGACGCCGCCAATACCCCGTCCCAAGCCTTCGGGGATGTGCCAGGTCATGCAGTGGTAGCTGAAATCGGCCAATGGGTGGCCCAGCGTGGACAGCTCCCAATCCAGCACGGCAATCACGCGCGGCTCGGTCGGGTGGAACATCAAATTGTCCAGGCGGAAGTCGCCGTGCACGATGCTCACCATGGACTCATCGCGCGCCATGGCCGGCATATGCTGCGGCAACCAATCCATCAGCCGGTCCATTTCGGGGATCGGTTGGGTGATCGAGGCCCTGTACTGCTTGCTCCAGCGGCCGATTTGCCGGTCGAAATAATTGCCGGGCTTGCCAAAGCCACTCAATCCCTGGTCGGCAAATTTGACCGAATGCAGTGCCGCGATGACCCGGTTCATTTCAAAATAGATGTCGCCACGTTCGGTGTTGCTCATGCCGGGCAACGTCTGGTCCCACATCACGCGTCCCTGCATGAACTCCATGATGTAGAAGGCGCGCCCGATGACGGATTCGTCCTCGCACAGGCAATACATTTGTGGCACGGGTACACCCGTACCGGCCAGCCCTTTCATCACCGCGAACTCGCGCTCCACCGCATGGGCGGACGGCAACAGTTTGGCAACCGGGCCGGGTTTGGCCCGCATCACATAACTTTTCGCTGGGGTAACCAGCTTGTAGGTTGGGTTGGATTGCCCGCCCTTGAACAACTCAACCGTCAACGGACCGCAAAAGCCATCGAGGTTTTTGTCCAGCCACGCCGTTAGCGCGCCCACCTCAAAAGCCTGCTTTTCTGAAACCGGGCGTGTGCCCACAAAATGATCGTAATCTGCCATAGGGGATTTACTCGGTAATGTCTCAGTTGCTGACTTAGTTGTCTGACTCAATGATACGCATAAGGATTTCTCGGTTTCGTACCACCAGGCCACCGGGTTCAATGCGGATGGCCTTTTCTCGCTCCATGGATTTGAGTTCCTGATTGACCCGCTGGCGCGACGCGCCCAGCAGTTGCGCAAGTTCTTCCTGTGCCAGTTGCAGGCTGATGCGCATTTCACGGCCATCCGACAAACTCGGTACGCCGTAGCTGCGCACCAAATGCAGCAACTGCTTGGCCAGTCGCGCACGCAAGGGCAGGGTGTTGAGGTCTTCCACCAGCCCGAAGAGCTGGCGTATCCGCCTCGCATGCAGGCGCAACATGGCCTCGTACAGTTCCACGTGGGTAGCAAGGATTTTGCGAAAATCGGCCTTGGCGACGCACAGGATGGTGCTTTCGCCATGGGCATACGCATCGTGGGTGCGCCGGTCGCCGTCGAAAATCGACACATCGCCAAACCAGATGCCCGGTTCGACATAGGTCAGCGTGATCTGCTTTCCGGAGATCGACGTAGAGCTCACCCGCACTGCGCCGCGTGCGCACGCAATCCATTCTTCCGGCGGGTCGCCGCGAGCGGAAATCAATTCTCCGTCGGTGTAACGTTTGACGTAGGCGCATCGAAGGATGTCGTGGCGAAGGGAGGGAGAAAGTGTAGAAAACCAGCGACCGGAATTGATCGCCTCGCGTTCGTCAATGGTAAGAATAGGATCGATCATGGACTGTCTTTTGGGTGACTGCTATTGGATTGATTGTCGCGGCTGGGACTTGGACGTTGCCGCAGGGCCTATTCTTCCTCGTGCAGCAGACTTAAACCCAGCGCGCCGCGGCGACGCAGCCACGGGCTGGGCCGGTAACGCGGATCGCCATAGACGGTTTGCATGTTGAACAGCACTTCAAGGATGCTTGAGGGACCGTAGAGGTTGCCCATGGCCAATGGCCCCAGCGGGTAACCCAGTCCGAGTTGAACGGCAGTTTCGAGATCGCCTGGTGAGCAAATGCCCTGTTGGCAGATATCGGTGGCAATATTGACGATGCACGACACCACCCGCTGGCTGACGAAACCGGCGCTGTCCCGAATCACGCTCACGGCTTTGCCATCACGCGCCATCAATGCGTGCGCAGCTTGGCGCATGTCGGCCCGGGTCGCAGGGTTGGTTGCCAGCACACGGCGCCTGGTGCTGGCGTCGCTGACCAGCATGTCGATGCCAACCGTGCGGGTAGGGTCAAGCCGGTCAACCACGGCGACGGTGGTAACGTCGAATCCCAAAGGCGCAACCAGAGCGAGCGCCTGTCCCGACGGCGAGGCACCCGTTTCTACCGTTGCACCCAGGCTTTTCAGCAGCGCGAGCAATTCTGTTCTCCGCGCCGCACGGGGGGACACCCAAACCGTCGGCATGGCATCAACTTTTGGTGCCACCGCGTCTGGTGCGATTTGCTGGGCCCCGTTGATGTACTTGTAAAACCCCTCGCCGACCTTCTTCCCCACTTGGCCACCGACCAGGCGCTGGGCGGTAATCACACTCGGACGGTAACGCGGCTCCTCGAAGTATTGGTGGTAAATGGATTCCATTACCGGATGGGAGACATCCAGCGCGGTCAGGTCCATCAGTTCAAACGGCCCGAGCTTGAAGCCGATCTGGTCTTTGAGGATGCGGTCAATCGTAGCGAAATCGGCCACGCCTTCATTGACGATGCGAAGTGCCTCAGTGCCGTAGCCGCGTCCGGCGTGGTTGACGATAAAGCCCGGCGTGTCCTGTGCCCGCACCGGCGTGTGTCCCATCTGCCGGGCAAAGGCGCTCAGGCGCTCACAGGTGAGCGCGTCTGACTTCAGCCCGGCAATCACTTCGACGACTTTCATCAGTGGCACCGGGTTGAAAAAATGAAATCCTGCAAAACGGCCAGGATGGTGCAGTTTTGCGGCAATAGCCGTGACAGACAGCGATGATGTGTTGCTCGCCAGGACGGTGTCTGGGGCTACCAGCTTCTCCAGGTCTGAAAACAGGCTGATTTTGGCGTCCAGCCGCTCGACAATAGCCTCAATCACCAAGTCGCAGCCGACCAGGGCGCCAAGCGTGTCCACACAAACCAGGCGAGACTTGAGTTCTCGGGCCGTTGCACTGTCAAGTCGGCCTTTTTCAGCCAGTTTGTCCCATTGGGCAAACACCGATGATTGGGCCGCTGCCACCGCACCGGCCTGTGCATCAAACAGACGCACGGTGCTGCCCGCCTGCACCGCGATCTGGGCAATTCCGCGCCCCATAGCGCCAGTTCCCACGATACCGGTGGTTCTAAAAATGACTGTCATGGCGTGATTATCGTGGAGTGACTCTGGGGAAAGTGCCGGGCAAACCAGGTATTGATGCAACCAGCGAATTTACGGGAACGAAGGACAAATTTCTTAAGTGGACGCAAGCGGCATGTTACAGATTTTGTGTTTCGACCCACCAAATTGGTTGTGCCGGGAAACTTTTAAGCGAGAATCAAGAAAAATACTGGAATATGAATGTGAAACTTCGTAACAAACTTCTAGGGCTATTGATGCTACTTGCGGCTGGGCACGGCGCAGCATTGACGCTCGGTCGTGTGCAAGGTGCGGCTGTGATCGGACAACCGCTTGATGTGACCATTCAGGTTCAGATGAATGCGGATGAAAGTGCCAACGCTCTGTGCCTTGAGGCCGACGTTTTTCATGCCGATTCACGCCAGGACCCCAGCCGTGTCAAGATTTCGATTGATCCTGCCGCGCAAGGCCAGGTTGTCAATGCGCGGGTCACCTCGTCGGCCTATATTGATGAGCCGATGGTCACCATTTATGTGCGGGCTGGCTGTAGCCAGAAAAGCGCCAGGCGCTACGTTATGCTGGCAGATTTTCCATCAGAGTTGGCCGTGTCTGCCGTCGCTCAATCGGTTCCATTGGTGGTGCCCAGCGTGACCGTGCCGCCCGCCGCCGCTGTGTCACCCGGCAACGTCGCTCAGCCGACGGCATCTGTCGATGGCGCAGGTGGGGTCGCCAACTCGCTGCCAGCGCTTGGCGTCGCCAAACCTGCTGCGGCACTCGCCAGGCCCGGTGCAGCTTCGACCGCGAAATCAACTCCTCTTGCGCTTGCGCCGTCCAAAGCAAAAGCGGAAAAACCACCCAAACCAGTACCGATCAAGGTAGTTCCGGCGCCAAAGAGTGCAAATACGCCCGCCGCCGCTTTGACCGCGCCCGCTGCGGCGAGTCCGGCGCCAGTCGCAGCGCCGGTCCAAGCCGCTGCGAGCCAGGAAACCGGCCAGTCCCGATTGAAGCTGGATCCCCTGGTAATGCTGACAGAACGGGTCGCCAGCTTGGAATCGTCCACCACGGCGCCCGCCGCCGATGTGATAAAAGAGTCGCTCAGAATGCAGACGCTGGAAAACAGCGTGAAAGCTTTGGTTGAGGTCGCGACCAAAAACGAGGCAAACCTTCAGGATATGAGGCTGCGCCTCCAAAAAGCCGAGACCGGCAACGTGCCGGTTCAGTGGCTTTATGGCCTGGTGGCACTGGTTTTGGCCTGTCTCGCAGCCATGGCTTACCTTTGGAGCCGACTGAGAAGCGTTGTGGCAAACCCGGGTGCCACGAGTGATTGGTGGAGCGGTGCCCCTGGCACGTCGGCCCCCACAGTGGCACCATTGGTGACGCCACCAGCACCGCAGGAATCGCTGCCTGAAGCATTGCCCGCCGCCGCACCTCTGACAGTCGCATTACAGGGCGCTGGAGTGGAGTCGCGATATTCCAGTCTTACTGGCCTGGACGACGACCCAGCCTCGGAGCTCGATGTCAGTCTGGTCGAGATGACCGAATCCAACTTTGACCGTTTGATGCGTTCCGGAAAATCACATAGTGCGGCCCGCAGGGGACCCCTGCCCGTTGCGCCAGCAGTGATACCCGCCACCACCAAGATGCAGCCATTGTCTGCACGCCCGGTCAATTCAGAGCAGTTGTTTGACGTGCGCCAGCAGGCCGACTTTTTCGTGTCACTCGGACAGACCGATCAGGCCGTCCAAATCCTCGAAAAGCAAATCAACGACCACGGTGAAACCAGCCCGCTGATTTACCTCGACTTGCTCCAGATCTTCCATTCACTCAATCTGAAAACAGATTTTCGTCAGTTCCGTGAAGATTTCAACCTGCTGTTCAACGGTCGCGTGCCGGAATTTTCAGCGTTCAAGGAACAGGGCCGAAGCCTGGAGGACTATCCCCATGTGCTGGCGCATATAAGCGCGCTTTGGGGTACGCACAAGGCGTTGATGGTGATCGAAGCATCAGTTTTCCGCGATTCAGTTGATGACCGCAGCGCGCCATTTGACTTGGACGCGTTCCGGGATTTGTTGCTGCTGCACGCCATCGCCCAAAGCTTCACCGTTCGGGACGAGGTGGTATCCGACCTCGCTCCGTTGCGTGCCAATATGGCACCGGTAAGCAAGGGCGCTCACCTTTCCGGCGCAGGCGGTCCTTCAGACAGCGGTGCACTGGTCGGCGCATCTTTGTCTTCACCGGGCGGTTTGTCTGAAGTGGATATTTCACTTAGCACCGGCGCAGCTCTTTTGCCAGCAACTGGTTTGCCCAGCGTGACCGGCGTGCTGAATGCGCCAACAGCGCCAGTCGGCATGGCGACGGATCTGGATATTGACTTGTCTGACATGGGTGCGGCACCCGTCGCCACCAGAACTGGTGACAATGAAATATCTGTTTTCTCCAAGCTGTTGAGGGCGCAGGCACCAGCCAAGGCGAGCCCGATTCCTGCGGCACCACTGCCGCTGGCCGATCAGAATGACCTGCTGGACTTTGACCTGCCGTCAATGAGTGGCAAGCTCAACATTGTGAAGCCCAAGCGCTGATGCGCAAGGGCATCCCGGCTGGCTGATTTTCAGCGGCGGACCTGAAGGGCGCCAGGATTGATGATATTGGTGGGCGCACCGTTGATGAAATTGATCACGTTGTCAAAAGCGTCACCAAAGTACATCTCGTAGCTGTCCTGCTCCACGTAACCGATGTGTGGCGTGCATATGCAGTTTTCCAGTCGCAACAGTGCATGTCCCTGCAAAATTGGCTCGTTCTCAAACACGTCAATGGCGGCCATGCCTGGGTGCCCGCGGTTCAGCGCACTGATCAGGGCGTCAGGTTCTATCAATTCTGCTCTTGATGTGTTGACGAGCAGCGCGGTGGCTTTCATCAGAGCTAAATATTCATATTTGACAATCGAATGGGTCACCTCGTTCAACCGCAGATGCAGAGACAGTACATCGCTGCGCTGAAACAATTCTTCGCGGGTGTAGCAGGTCAGGCAGCCGTCAGCTTCGGCCTTGGCCAGAGACGGTTCCCGACCCCAAACCACCACCGTCATGCCAAAGGCTTTGCCGTAGCATGCGATCAGTTGTCCGATCTTGCCGTATCCCCAAATGCCGAGCGTCTTGCCCCGCAGAACGGTGCCGAGTCCGAAATTCGCAGGCATCGAGCCTGCTTTCAATCCTGACTGCTGCCAGGCACCGTGTTTGAGGTTGCCGATGTATTGAGGTAACCGACGCATTGCCGCCATGATCAATGCCCAGGTCAATTCTGCGGCGGCAAACGGCGAGCCTGCGCCGTCGGCAACTGCAATGCCCCGTTCAGTGCACGCCTGCACATCAATGTGCGACCCGGCGCGGCCAGTTTGGACGATTAGCTTGAGCTTGGGGAGTTTTTCAATCAGGGCCCGCGTCAAGTGCGTACGTTCCCGGATCAGCACAATTACGTCTGCATCCTTGAGCCGTATTGAGAGCTGCCCAATGCCCTTGACAGTGTTGGTATAGACCTTGGCAGCGAAGGGTTCGAGTTTGGAGGCACAGCGCAGTTTGCGCACGGCGTCCTGATAGTCATCAAGAATCACAATATTCATGCGCGTATTGTGCCTTGGAGAACACCGCCTCTATGACCGCCTTGGCCAATTTCGCTTGCGTAAAATGTGAGCTGAGGTCACGTATTCATCGCCAGGCTGAGCAAGCAATAGCCCAGACGGGCATCGACGGCCATCGACGGCTATTGGTTGGGCAGGCTCGCAGGTTTCCCCCACTGAGCACCGCACGATGACCGGCCTGCCAACTAAAACAGTGACCGCCCGGAGCAACGACCGCTTGGTGCAGTGATCACCTAGTGCAACGACTCTTCCCGTCGGACCAGTCGATCCAGTTCGGCGCAGACATCGGCCATTCGGCCTGAGATAACCATGCGGCCAACGCAGGCCCGAGGCTGGCCGGCTTCGAGCATGCGTACCACCCGCACCGCGGGGAGCGCCGCGCGAAGCGACTGTGGGACGGTGCCAAGAGCAACCCGTGTGGTGTTGACCTGCTCCCTATGGGCGCAACCAACAGCCGGTTCATGGATTGCAAGGTCATGGCAAGCGCGCGAGCGCAAAAATGCAGGCGGCGCGACGGGTCGGCGCGCAGGTAAAGCCGAAGGCCCAAACCAGCGAAAGAATCCTTGAAGTGGCGCCAAAGTGGCGGGACTTGCAAACAAAGCAAAACTCATTTGAAACCTCTCAATTTGTTCTGAACTGTCAATTGCCCTTGCTGAACAAAAAACAGGTGTTCCTGGCCGCACTTACATCAGCATGGTGTTACGGATGAGCCCGACTGCCAGGCCCTCGATTTCAAAGGGTTCGCCGGGCTCCACCACGATGGTCTGAAAATCCGGGTTTTCCGGGTGCAACTCAATCAGGTGTTTGTTGCGTCGAAAGCGCTTGACGGTTACTTCATCTCCCAGCCGTGCGACTACGATCTGGCCGTTTTTGACATCTTTTGTCGCCTGGACAGCCAACAAGTCGCCATCCATGATTCCCGCGTCACGCATGGACATACCTCGCACCTTGAGCAGGTAATCCGGCTTGCGTTGAAATAGACTGGTTTCAACGTAATAGGTCTGGTCAACATGCTCTTGGGCAAGAATCGGCGCCCCGGCAGCGACCCGACCGATCAAGGGCAAGGCAAATTGCGCCAGATTGGCCAGAGAAAACGATCCACCTCGAGATTCGTTGATGTTGCGCAGCACATCGCTCTTGAGCCGAATACCGCGTGATGTCCCACTGACCAGTTCGATAACGCCTTTGCGGGCCAGCGCCTGCAAGTGCTCTTCGGCGGCATTGGCCGACTTGAACCCCAGCTCGGCAGCGATTTCCGCCCGTGTAGGCGGTGCACCGGTCCGGGCAATGGCACTTTGAATCAGCTCAAAAATCTGTTGTTGGCGGGCGGTAAGTTTGACCGGGAAGCTGGACAAATCAATCATGGTGACTCCTGGTTGCTGGGTAAACGAAGGTCAATAGAACACTGGTGGCAATTTCGGCAAAATTGAGCGGGTAGGTGGGACGACGTCAATGGGTTTACTGGACTGTCTTAATACCCAGTAACTGTATTTTTAGCCAGTTTTCAAGCAAATGCAAGCCATGTCGCACAAATTACAAAAAAATGTTGTTGTTCTGGGCACCTACAGAACTATTGCGGGCACGTCGGTCAACTTGGGCGACGACATGGGTTACGCCGCAGCGCAGTTGCGTGTGGGCCAGTTGTTGGCGGCAATTCCGATGCTGGCTGGCCTGCCCTGTGAGCTCGTCGCAGAGCAGGTCGCCCAGGTCGACAGCAAGGACATGGGCTTCGCGGTGTGGCAAAAATTGCTGGCGCTCACGGTCCATTGGCTGGATCAAGCGGATGTACAGGGCGTGGTCATCACGCACGGGAAGGCGCGCATCGCCTTGATGCTGGAATTAATGCTGGCGTAGTTGGAGCTGGTGGCGGTGGCGGCGGTGGTCAAGTTGGTGAAGATTGCCTAGCTTGACAGGGCGGCAAGCGCGCGCGCGGCGATTTCGTCGACCGGGCCCAACCCACCTATAGCGCGGTATTTTGGGGCAACCGAAGGCTCTGTTTTGGACCAATCGGAGTAATACGCCACCAGCGGGCGCGTGAGAGATCTATAGACGTCCAGGCGGTGTTTCACCCGGTCTTCCTGATCATCGGGACGTTGCACAAGCGGCTCGCCCGTGACATCGTCCTTGCCGTCAACTTTGGGTGGGTTGAACTTGGTGTGGTACGTGCGCCCGGATGGCGCGTGTGAGCGCCGTCCGCTCATGCGCTCCACGATGGCTTCAAACGGTACGTCGATCTCGAGCACGTAGTCGAGCTTGACGCCCGCCGCCTTCATGGCATCTGCCTGCGGCAGGGTGCGCGGAAAGCCGTCGAACAGGAAACCATTTGCACAATCAGGCTCGGTCAGGCGCTCTTTGACCAGGTTGATGATTATTTCATCGCCTACCAAACCACCGATGTCCATGATCTTCTTGGCTTCCAGACCCAAGGCTGTGCCTGCATCCTTCGCCGCACGCAACATGTCTCCCGTTGAGATCTGAGGAATTCCATACTTTTTGCAGATGAAAGTGGCCTGCGTGCCTTTGCCTGCACCGGGGGCACCCAACAAAATCAGTCTCATGTCGTTCCTCAAATTTTCTTTAACGGGAGTGCCTGGCGGGTCGGGCTGCGACACCTGGCGCTTTTTTTTGCCTCTGGAGAATAGCACGTGCAGCCTCATGATTGGCTGACGCCGTCAGGCCTTGTAGAGTTGCCGCGCCCGTTCCAGGTCGGCCGGTGTGTCCACGCCCGGACCGGGTGCGTGCGCCGTCACATGGACGGCGATGGCGTGGCCGTGCCACAGGGCGCGCAGTTGCTCCAGCGCCTCGGTGACCTCTAACGGTGCCTGTGCCAGCGTCGGAAACAACCTCAAAAATCTGGCGCGATAGCCGTAGATGCCAATATGCCGCAGCGGCGGCACCTGCTGAAACAGCGGGCTGGCGGTCGAATGGTCCGCTTTGGCATGCCACCACGCCTGGTTGGCAAAATCGCGTGCCTGTGGGATCGGTGCGCGGCTGAAATACAGCGCCATCCCCTTCGCGTCCAACACCACCTTGACAATATTGGGGTTGTTGAAATCTTCCAGCGTCTCAATGGCGTGCGCCGCAGTGCTCATGCTGGCAGCGGGGCGCTGTGCCAGCAGTTCGGCCACAGCGCGGATCAGGTCCGGGTCCATCAGCGGCTCGTCACCCTGCACGTTGATCACAATTTCGTCGTCGGCCAGGCCCAGCTGCACGCAGGCCTCAGCGAGCCGGTCACTGCCGCTGTGATGATCGGTGCGGGTCAAAATCGCTTCAATGCCGTGCCCCATGCAAGCTGAAATGATTTCGGGGCTGTCGCCCGCAACCACCACGCGCACGGTCTGCTGCGAGCCCGATTGCGCCTGTAAAGCGCGCTGTGCCACACGAACGATCATGGGCGCGCCACCAATGTCGGCCAGCGGCTTGTTGGGCAGTCGGGTTGACGCCAGGCGCGCCGGGATGAGCACCGTAAATCTCAAAGCCCGAGTTCCTCGTCCGTCATCACCCTGGCTTCGGTTTCCAGAAGAATGGGAATATCGTCCCGCACGGGGTACGCCAGTCGCGCGCTGCGTGAGGTCAGCTCCTGGCGCTCACGGTCGTATTCAAGTGGGCCTTTGGTGACCGGGCAAACCAGCAGTTCGAGAAGTCGTGTGTCCATCGCACGGATGATAGCTTTGTCGGGTGCAGGTTTGCCCGTTTTCCCGTGCGCCCGCATGCCGGTGATCTTGCTACAAATCTGTGCGCAGCGACCAGATCTCGGGGAACAGCACCACGTCGAGCATTTTGCGCAGGTAGCTCACGCCGCCGGTGCCGCCGGTGCCGCGCTTGAATCCAATCACGCGTTCTACCGTGGTGACGTGACGAAAGCGCCAGAGGCGAAAGGCGTCTTCGAGGTCGGTGAGTTCTTCGCCCAGCTGGTACAGGTCCCAGTGTTCCTTGGGGTTGCGGTAGACCACCAGCCAGGCCTGCTCTACTTCGTCGTTTTTTTCGTAGGGTTGCGTCCAGTCGCGCTGCGTGTGTGAGGCAGGCACCGCAATGCCCCGACGGGCCAGCAGCTTGAGGGCTTCGTCGTACAACGATGGTGCCTCAAGCGCTGCCTGCACCTGCGCCAACAGGTCGGGCCGGTGCTGATGGGGCTTGAGCATGGCGGCGTTTTTGTTGCCCAGCGCAAACTCAATGCAGCGGTATTGCGCGCTCTGGAAGCCGCTGGAATTGGCCAGATAGGGACGGATGGCGCTGTACTCGGGCGGCGTCATGGTGGCCAGCACGTCCCAGGCGTGTACCAGTTGCTCCATGATTCTGCTCACCCGTGCCAGCATCTTGAAGGCGGTGCCCAGCTCATCATTGGCCAGGTTGGCAATGGCCGCGCGCAGTTCGTGCAGCATCAGCTTCATCCACAGTTCGCTGGTCTGGTGCTGGATGATGAACAGCATCTCGTTGTGGTCGGGCGAGAGCGGCTTTTGCGCGCCCAGGATTTCATCCAGATGCAGGTAGTCGCCATAGCTCATGCTGGCGCTGAAATCGAGCTGGGCGCGCACGTCATGCTCGATGTCTTGGGGTTGGGTCATGGCGGAAGTTGTCCTTTCTCGACTCAACTTAACCCAATACCCAATGCCCAACAATTCTCAAGGCTTGCGTTGTTCCAGCCGCAGGCCTGCCGCCGTACGGTTGGGAAAGCCGTTCCAGTAGCTATGGTCGGCCTTGAATTTGCCATCGGGCTCGGCGGACCATTTGCCGTCTTTGGCGTATTCAACCAGGTTCAGGTAGGCGTCCATACTGGCGTCGTTCCTCAGGAATTTGGCCAAAAACGCAGTCGCAAAATGCTGGGATATGTTGTTCATGCGGGCGTTGTCCCACACCGCATCAATGTAATGGCTGGCGGGGTTTGAGGTGACTCCAGGCGGCGGATTCATAGCCTCTTTCGGGGCGGGAATGGGCGCTCCAGCGTTGTGGTTGGCGTTCTCAAAGGTCAGCAAATAGCGCGGCGCGTTGACAATGCCTTCATAGATGTTGCGCACGCCGGGTGAATAACCCGACACGTCATCCACGCTGCCGGCGACAAAGAGCACCGGAGTCTTGATGCCGGCCAGGCCCGCCGCATCCCAGAAGCCGCGGTTCCAGCCCCAGGGCGCAAAAGCCACTGCCGCCTTGATGCGTTTGTCGATCGACGCGGTGTGGGCCGGGTTGCCCGCCTGGCGCGCGGCCAGCACGCCGTTGGGCGGCGCTATCGGGTTGCCGACAATCGAAGCAGCAAAGCCGCCTCCAATGGCATTGACCAGGCCGTAACCCCCCATCGAATAGCCGATCAACCCAGTGTTGTCTGCGTTGACCATGCCCTTGAGCGCGCCCTTGATGGCATCACCCGGCGCGCCCGCGTTGAGCTTGCCCATTTCATTGAGCACAAACAGCTGGTCCAGTGGCCGGTTGAGCAAGGTGCTGCCAAATGCCGTCTGGTCGCTGTAGGTGCTGTCAGTGTGATCAATCGAGGCGACCACGTAGCCCTTGCTGGCCAGGTTTTCAGCCAAGTGGCTCAGCAAAAAACGGTTGCCGGGATAGCCATGCGAAATGATCAACAGTGGGTACGGGCCGCTTGATGCATCAGGCGCCGCATCGCGCAAGGCCTTTCCGTGCAGCGTGACTTCGGTTTTCCCGTCGCGCGTAATAGCGCGGTACTGCCCCGCGCCGGTTGCATCGGCCACAGGTTTGGCCGGGTACCAGACTTCAACGGTCAAAGGGCGGTCGTAAGTGGGCGTGGGCTCACCGGCTTTGGCTTTGACGATGTCCAACTGCTTGGGGTTGGTCAGCACAATGGTTTTCACGCCGATGCCCAGGGTGCCGTATTTGGCCAGGCTTGGCGCGTCGGAGCGGATGGTGTCGATGCGGTTGTCCTGCGCCATGGCCGGTGCACCTGCGCTCAATGCCACGGCGGCAAGGCCGCTAAAAATCGTTTGGGTCAACATGTCTTGCCTCTTTTCAAATCACAGGGAGAATCAGGAATTTGCAGCATAACCGTTTCAGGTGACGGTCAGTTTCTGGTTGAACTGGGGGTGTTTCCATTCCTGCGCATCAAGCACTTGCTTCAAGTGATCAACCGCCTGCCAGATGTCGGCAAAGCCGGTGTAGAGCGGGGTGACACCAAAGCGCAGAATATCCTTGCAATCGCCGCCGGTTGATGCATCGCCAGCGCGGAAGTCGCCAATCACGCCGCGTGCGATCAGGGCTTGCATGATGGCGTAGGCCGGGGCCGATTCACAAGTCAGAGAGACCTGCGAGCCGCGTCGCGCATGAGCAATTGGCGTGACAAGGCCAAGCCCATGCCCGGCGCAGTTTTGTTCCAGCAACTCAATGAACAGATCGCTCAAGCGCAGCGACTTCGCATACAGCGCTGCCATGCCGCCTAAGGGCTCAGCGGTCAGCAGGGTATCGAGCCCGCTGTCCAGCGCCGCCATGGCCAACACAGCGGGCGTGCCACACAGGTAACGCGCAATGCCGGGCGCGGGCGTGTAGCCGGGTGTGAAAGCAAACGGCGCGGCATGCCCCATCCAGCCACGTAAGGGTTGCAGCACGCCCTTGCCCTGGTTGATGTCCTGGCGAATGGTGTGGCGTGGGTTGACCCATAGAAACGCCGGAGCTCCGGGACCGCCATTCAAAAACTTGTAGCCGCAACCGACAGCGAAGTCAGCATTTGACTGTGTCAAATTGACTGGCACCGCACCCGCGCTGTGTGCCAGGTCCCACACCGTCAACGCGCCCGCCTGATGGGCAGTCTGGGTGACAGCCGCCATGTCATGCATGGCGCCGGTGCGGTAGTTGACGTGCGTCAACAGGAGCACCGCCACATCGGCATTCAGTGACGCGGCAATTTGTTCGGGCTCGACCAGTTGCAGGCGCAAACCGTGCTCTGCGCATAAGCCCTCGGCCATGTAAAGATCAGTCGGGAAGTTGCTGCGCTCGCTCAAAATAATTTTGCGCGTGGGCGCGTCATGTGCGGCGATGTCAAGCGCTGCGCTCAGCACTTTGTAGAGGTTGATGGAAGTGCTGTCGGCAGCGACCACTTCGCCCGGGTTGGCACCAATCAGAAGGGCGATTTTATCGCCCAGGCGTTGCGACAGGTCAATCCAACCCGCACTGTTCCAGGAGCGGATCAGGCCTTTGCCCCATTCCTGCGTGACCACTTGCGCAACCCGCGCTGGGGCAGCTTTGGGCAGTGCGCCCAGCGAGTTGCCATCGAGGTAAATCACGCCTTCTGGCAGCGTGAATTGATCGTGCAGGTGGCGCAGTGGGTCCTGGGCGTCCAAGTGTTGGCAGGCTTGAAGTGAGGGCATTGTGCTGTGGCGAGATGAATGCGCGCGGGGCTGCGCGTCGGTAAAGCTGTGTAGCGTAGAACTTTGGGTTGGGTTTGAGCGGGAGGTGAGGTCTACAAAACTGTCGAAAATTTTTACATGTAACGATGGATTACTGAGTCATACAGATTGCGACTGTTTATCTCATTTGATATCTTTCGGCAGGCTTGATTCTTGCGGTCGAAAATCGCTGAGAACCTTGGAGTTTCCCACTTTTGCGGAATTTCATCGGAGCTCGCCAATCTCAATTTTGTTCCTATTTTTGGAGAGCCTAAATGAAGTTTAAAAATCGTTTTCTTTTGGCCAGCCTGTTGGGCATAGCAATTGCCGGGGACGCAACAGCGCTGTCGGTATGCGGTCTTACAGCGGCTAATTCGCTGGTCCGTTTCGACAGCTCTTCGCCTGGCACGATCAATAGCACGGTGGCCGTGACCGGGTTAAGCGCCAGTGAAACCCTTGCTTGGGTGAGGTGAGTTGATGAAGCCTGAAAAAATTCCAGAGCGCAAAGTGTGCCTGATTCAGGCACCTGCACAGGCCGATCAAGGATCACGTCAGGGGCAGACCATTGCTTGACGCGCAGCCCCGGCAAGTAGGATACTTGTGTTCATGATGCCGCCACTTTTCCGCGCTGCGCTGACTGCATTGGCGCTCACGCTTGCACTGCCCGCGCCGCCCAGTCATGCGCTTGCGCCCGTTATTGCGATGCTGGGCAAGAAGTTGTTGCAGGACATGCTCACGAGTACGCTGAAAGGCATGCTGCTTGATTCTCTGAGCGGCTTGGGCTGCAAAGGAACGGCGCTGGCGAACGGGATTAGCAGTCTGGGCACCTTCAAAGGCGCTGGCGCAGGCGTGATGTCCGGCATGTTTGCCATGCCGTCCATACCGGCGATGCCGACTATGCACGGCATGCCAGGAGTGCTGTCGACTCCTGGCATGCCGGGCATGGCAGGGATGCCGCCAGAAATTGCCGCGATGATGTCCCGCATGATGCCCGGTGGCGGTCTCAACGCGGAGCAAACCGAACTGCTGGCGGATTTGAAAGACAGCATGGGTGCACCCCTGTCGCGGCAAGAAACCCTGGCCACTATTGATGAGATGGGGGAGCTCGGTCTGCTTTCTCAGGCGATGGCCTCTGAGCTCAAGGAATGCCTGCTGGTGTTGCCGCAATCGGCGCAGGCCATGGGCATGGCGATGGGCATGATGAAATCGATGCTGCCGCAGTTTCGCGAGGCGCGCGATGAGATGCGCAGGCTGTCTCCGCTTGAGCAGGACGAACTCGCCGCCACCCTTGCACAGCAACTTGACCAGGCACCGGAGGCCGATCGCAAGCGTATGCTCACCGAGTTGCGTGGTGGCCTGTTTCCAACGCGCGTTGTGGACGCATTGAGCAAGCGATACGGCGACCGTTAGATGCGCGGCTGAAGGCCCCGGCAGTCCACTTTCTGAGCGAACTTAAGCGGGATCAGGTCTGGACCTAACCCTTGGATTCCTCTCATGCCTGCCAACTCGGCTTGGCATTTCAGTTTATTTGTGGTTGCAATAAAACATGCCAACTTGGGATGATCTCAAACACAAAACCAACCTGAAAAAGCATGAGTTGGACTTTGTCGGGTGTGAAGCCGTGTTTGATGGCCCCGTGGTAGCTTGGGATGACGATAGAGAGACCTACGGTGAATTGCGCATCAATTTGCTGGGCTGGCTACGGGGCACCGTGGTGCAATGACTTTCACGTCATCAGTTTGCGAAAGGCAGTGAAACATGAAATCAGATACTTCATCGCGCAAATTGCACACTAGCCCAGCGCAGTGGGACAAGGTGATGGCGCAAGCGCCCGGAAAAGACCGCGCGGCCACTGTCAAAGAGCGGGCCGCGCGTCACGAAGCCATCGTTGTAATTGGTGGTGGTTTTAGCGTAGTGCGCGATGCCTTGGTTCAAAAATGCCAGGGCCAGCGTGGCCCGCAGCATCGGCCAACCAAAACACCAGTCACCGTGCGCTATTACCCCGAAGTGCTGGCGTATTTCAAAGCCACAGGCGCAGGCTGGCAAACGCGCATGAATGAGGTACTTTGTGAGTGGGTGGCTAAG
>JANOMD010000245.1:0-8240 GCA_031420135.1 Rhodoferax sp.
GTGATTCTGGTCGCCCGGCAGCGTTCGCACCGGAGGCTTTGACTGAATACGAGCGTTGCGCGAAAATTGTCGGCAGCGGGCACAGCATTGCCGAAGACTACCGGGCCAGCGCCACCATTGACCGGGACCACGACCGGGCAAATGTGCAGCTTGGCCGTAAACTGCACCAGCCGCTGCACGTGCTCTGGGGCGAGCAAGGTGCCGTGGGCCAGTGCTTTGATGTCATGGCGATGTGGCGTGATCAGGCCTGTCACGTGACTGGTCGGACAATTCCGTGTGGCCACTACATTGCAGAAGAGGATCCGGCCGCCCTGCTGGACGAAGCGTTTCAATTTTTCAGGAGTTAATCAGATGAGTACACAGAAGACCCGGCACAGTATCGCAGTCGTTGCCGGCGACGGTATCGGCAAGGAAGTCATGCCTGAAGGCATACGCGTCATGGAAGCCGCTGCCAGCAAGTTTGGCATTGACCTGCAATTTGACCATTTCGATTTTTCGAGCTGGGACTACTTCGAGAAGCACGGCAAGATGATGCCCGACAACTGGAAAGAACTGGTAGGCGGTCATGACGCCATTTACTTTGGCGCAGTCGGCTGGCCCGAGAAAATCGCCGACCATGTGTCGTTGTGGGGGTCGTTGCTGCTGTTTCGCCGCGAGTTTGACCAGTACGTGAATCTGCGGCCTGCGCGCCTGATGCCCGGCATCATCGCGCCAGTGGTGCGCCGCGATGGCAGCGCACGCCTGCCCGGCGAAATCGACATGTACATCGTGCGGGAAAATACCGAGGGCGAATATTCAAGCATCGGCGGGCGCATGTACTCCGGCACCGAGCGTGAAATCGTGATGCAGGAAACCGTGATGTCGCGCTACGGGGTTGACCGCGTTCTGAAATTTGCGTTCGAGCTTGCGCAATCGCGTCCTAAAAAGCACCTCACCAGTGCCACCAAATCCAACGGCATCGCCATCACCATGCCGTACTGGGACGAGCGGGTGGTCGAGATGGCAAAGAACTACCCCGGTGTCCTGTTGGACAAGTTCCATATTGACATCCTCACCGCCCATTTTGTGCAGCGCCCTGACTTCTTCGATGTGGTGGTCGCGAGCAACCTGTTTGGCGACATTCTGAGTGACCTCGGGCCAGCCTGCACCGGAACCATTGGCATTGCACCCAGTGCCAACCTGAACCCGCAGCGCAACTTCCCGTCGCTGTTTGAGCCCGTCCATGGCTCTGCACCAGACATCGCTGGCAAGGGTGTCGCCAATCCAATTGGTCAAATTTGGTGTGGCGCCATGATGCTTGAATTCCTGGGATACAAGGCAGCACACGATGCCGTCATGGCTGCCATTGAAAAGGTGCTTGAACCCAAAAGCGGCGCACCGCGCACGGCTGACATTGGCGGGCATGGCAGCACCTCCGACGTTGGCCGGGCCATCGCTGCTGCGATTTAGCAGCGGCGTCAGGAAATTTGTTTTGTCAAGGCTGAACTGACCATTTTCCGGGTTGGGATCGAGAAATTTTTTTCTACCACGAATGGTAAAAAACTGTTCACAATTGGTCAACGGCTTGATTAATCCAGTCTAAAATTCGCCCTCGCGCCACCGTGTAGTTGAGGGCCATCAAGGGCTTTAATTGCACATGCCGCAAAAATTTCGATCTGATGCAAGCCAGATGAGTCGGTTCAAAAGACCAGCGCAGCGGCCAGAAGCAGAAAGATAAGATTTATTTTGACGAGACAACTCGACTAACTCTTCCGACACAAAAGGGGTTCTTTGTGAATAAAACCGAACTGATAGAGCACATTGCCAAGCACGCTGATATTTCCAAAGCTGCTGCCACCAGGGCGCTGGAGTCCACCATTGGTGCCGTGAAGACGACACTTAAAAAGGGCGGCTCCGTGTCGCTGGTGGGTTTTGGTACTTTTGCAGTGGGTAAGCGTGCGGCCCGTCTGGGCCGGAATCCGCGAACCGGCGTTGCGATTAAAATCAAGGCAGCCAAGGTGCCCAAGTTCCGTCCAGGAAAGGCTTTGAAAGAAGCATTGAATTGAGTCCCGTGACAGAAAAGGTTTGAGAAGGGGTGATTAGCTCAGTTGGTAGAGCGGCGCCTTTACACGGCGTAGGTCGGCGGTTCGAGCCCGTCATCACTCACCACCCAGCAGCAAAGGCGAACCGGCGGTTCGCCTTTTTTGTTGTTGGATTGGTTGTCATTTTTGTTGTTTTGAAAAGTACGATTTAGCGCTCTGGGCAGTCGCCCACGGGTCTGGATGTAATGCAAAGGTAAGTCCATGTTTGATTTCGTACGCAAGCACACGAAAATTATGATGTTCGTGATGTTCTTGCTCATCATTCCGTCATTCGTGCTGTTTGGCATTGATGGCTACAACCGTGACCGCGACCGGGGTGAAGCGGTTGCGCGGGTTGGCGGCAATGACATCAGCCAGAGTGAATGGGATGCTGTGCATAAATCCGACGTGGACCGCATCCGGTCCCAGCGGCCGGAAATCGACATTAAGTTGCTTGATTCACCGCAAGCCCGCTATGCCTCACTCGAACGCATTGTGCGAGAGCGCGTTCTGCTGCAGGCTGTTGACAAAATGAAATTACAGGCGGGCGATGCCAAATTGGCGCGTGAGTTGCAGCAGGATCCCACCATAGCTTCTTTGCGGCTTGCCGACGGAACGCTTGACAAGGACCGCTACCGTCAACTGGCGGCGGGTCAAGGCTTGACCCCCGAAGGTTTTGAGGCACGCGTTCGTCGGGATTTGTCTGTCTCGCAGGTGCAAAATATATTCAACAGCACTGGTTTCACAGCACCAAAACAGGCTGGTGTCTCCTTGAATGCCTACTTCGAACGGCGTGAAATTCAGTATTTGGTGTTTTTGCCGGGGGATTTTGCGGCAAAAGTCGTCCCGACCGATGCAGAGCTTGAGTCGTTCTACAAAGACAACACAGCCCAGTTCAAGGCGGCAGAGGCTGCCGATATTGAATACTTGGTGCTCGATCTGGATGCCGTCAAGAAGTCAATCACGCTCAACGAAGCCGACCTGAAAACTTACTACGACCAGAATCAGGCCCGGCTTAACGGTGCACAGGAGCGCCGCGCCAGCCATATTCTCATCAACGCGGCGAAAGACGCGCCAGCGGCGGACCGTGAGAAAGCCAAGGCGCGCGCCACGGAATTGCTTGCTGCTGTACGTGCTGCCCCTGACAGCTTCGCTGAAGTTGCCAAAAAGAATTCGCAGGACACCGGCTCAGCCCCGGCGGGCGGTGACCTTGATTTCTTCGGTCGTGGTGCCATGGTGAAGCCATTCGAAGACGCTGCATTTGCGCTCAAAAAGGGCGACATCAGCGACGTCGTGGAGTCGGATTTTGGCTACCACATCATCCGGCTTACCGATATCAAGGAGCCAAAGCAGAAAAGCTTTGACGAGTTGAGGGCAACCATTGAATCAGACCTCAAGTCCCAGCAAGCCAAGACAAAGTATGCGGAACTTGCCGAAGCCTTCACCAACGGTGCCTATGAGCAGTCAGACAGCTTGAAACCAGTGGCCGAGCGGCTCAAACTGGAGATCAAGACTGCCAGCGGGCTGACGCGGCAAGCCGCCCCTGGGGTAACGGGCGTTCTGACCAATCCAAAGTTTCTGGCGGCAATCTTCAGTGCTGATTCGATCGAAAAAAAGCGCAACACCGAGGCCGTTGAAACAGCACCCAATCAAATGGTCGCCGCACGAATCTCAAAATACACGGCACCAAGCACTTTGCCGTTTGCCGAAGTTCGCAGCGTGGTGAAAGACAAGCTGATTGCCCAGCGCGCCATTGAGCTGGCAAAAAAGGAAGGGGCACAAAAGTTTGCTGCCTGGAACGCCGATGCCTCGCTTGCTGCTTTCCCGGCAGCAACGGTTGTTTCGCGTGACCAGCCGAAAAATGTTCCGCCTCAGCTGCTGGATGCGGCCTTGAAAGCAGACACGGCCAAGCTGCCAAGCGTCAGCGGAATTGACCTGGGCGCTCAGGGCTACGCAATACTCAAGGTAATTGCAGCCATTGCGAGGCCCGCGCCACCCGAAGCGGTCGCCAAGGAAGAACAGATGCAGTACACCCGGGGCTGGAACAATGCAGAGAGTTCGGCGTATTACAACCTGCTCAAAGAGCGGTTCAAGGCGCAAATTCTGATCGCAAAACCTGTGAGCCCCACCACTATGTCCGCGCCAACGTCGACACCAGTGGGCAGTTAATGTGGACCTAACATCGGTATAATTGTTCTTTACGGTGGCTGTAGCTCAGTTGGTAGAGTCCAGGATTGTGATTCCTGTTGTCGTGGGTTCGAGCCCCATCAGCCACCCCAGTAAACAAAGAGCCCGTCAACTCCATGTTGACGGGCTCTTTTCATTGGACGCCCAGCGACGGTTGTCCATCATGGGTCCAATGATGCGCTCCAGCGATCACCCCAATCGTGGGTTTCGTCGCGGGCACTCTCGACCGTGCGCTGGCGCAGGCTTTCGCTCTGACGACGATCCAGTTTTGTGGGCCGACCGTGCACCAGGCTCAAAGCAGGTTCAGGGGCAATCCGGCGGGCCGCAGCGGCTTGCAGGCGCGAGCGCATTGACTCCTGGGTTTCTTCAAACAGCAAAGCTGCGACGGGGGCCGAACCGCGTTTGTCGCTGACGCCAAGAACCATCACCGTGCGGCTGACCACGCCCTGGCGCAGTTGCACTAGGTCGTCCGCTTTGACCTCGCGCGCTGGTTTAACGGCCACGCCATTCACAAGCACCCGTCCCTTGTCAATTTCGTCGCAGGCGAGGCTGCGCGTCTTATAAAAGCGTGCGGCCCAAAGCCATTTGTCAATTCGCAATCGATCCATCAGTACTATCCCTAGCGTGAAATTGAGCGCCAAGCGCAGATACAACCGCACTCTGGTGCATGATGAAGGGCTTGTCAAACTTGTTCGGAGAAACCTATGCGTCGTGATGCTTTTATCAAATCCCTGCTGACCCTGTCGGCTGCGGGTGTGCTGCCGTTGTCGGCTCAAGCAGCCGCAAATATCAAAATGATGATTCCTGCCAACCCCGGTGGCGGCTGGGACACCACCGGTCGTGCTTTAGGCAAGGCGATGCAGGATGCCAAAGTGGCCGATTCTGTCAATTTTGAGAACAAGGGTGGTGCTGCGGGTGCCCTGGGCCTGGCGCAATTTGTCAACGGCAGCAAAGGCGACGCCAATGCCGTGATGGTCATGGGGGCTGTCATGCTGGGCGGCATCATCACCGGAAAACCACCCGTTTCGCTGAGCGCAGCAACGCCATTGGCGCGCCTGACCAGTGAATACAACGTGTTCGTGCTGCCCGCCAACTCGCCCTTCAAGACCATGAAGGACGTGGTTGAGCAACTCAAGAAAGACCCAGGCAGCGTCAAGTGGGGCGGCGGCTCGCGCGGTTCTACCGAGCACATCGCGGCCGCAATGATTGCGCGCGAGGTTGGCGTCGACCCCGCCAAGATCAATTACGTGGCCTTTCGCGGGGGCGGCGAAGCAACGGCGGCAATTTTGGGTGGCAACGTCACCATAGGCGGCAGCGGTTACAGTGAATTTTCAGAATACATCACCAGCGGCAAGATGAAGGCGATTGGCGTGACATCGGGCGCGCGGCTCAAAGGCGTTGCGGTGCCTACATTGAAAGAGCAGGGCATCAATGTCGAGATCGGCAACTGGCGCGGAGTCTACGGCGCGCCCGGCATCACACCAGATCAACGCAAGGCCTTGATTGACCTGGTCGTCAAAGCCACCAAGTCCAAGGCATGGTCCGAGGCCCTGGAGAAAAACAACTGGACACCGGCATTGCTGACCGGCGCCGATTTTGAGAAGTTTGTCGATGACGACTTTGCGTCACTGCGCGCGACGATGGTCAAATCTGGCATGATTTAGCCCGATTGGCTTTCCGCCCGGCCGGTGTTTTCTGATCCAGGAAACACCGGTTTTTTCATTCCGACTTACTGTTTATGGGTCGATGCGAAATACTGTCATTGATTCAAATTTGAGGGCAACCCATGACACCGCACTTGCCAAAATCGATTTTTCTTCAAACGCTGGTGGGCTCCGGCGTGATCTTGCTGGCGCTGGGCATGGCGGTTGGGGCGCTGACCATACCGTCCACTGCCGGATATGCTGGCGTCGGCCCCAATTTTTTGCCGTGGCTGGTGGCGGCTGCGCTGCTGGTCTGTGGCGCATTCATGGTGTATGAGGCCCGCAGCGGCGGTTTTCGCGACATGGAGGGAGCTGACGGGAATGAAAAACCATACTGGGGCGGCTTTGCCTGGATGTCAGCCGGCCTCCTGGCCAATGCGGCGCTGATCACCACCATCGGTTTTATTTTCAGTTGCGCGCTGTGTTTTGTGCTGGCCGCGCGCGGCATGCGCAACGCTGCGGGCGCGTCGGATGGTGGCGTCAAGTCCTGGGTCAATGACGTGATCACCGGCCTGCTGATTGCCGCACCGGTGTACTGGATGTTCACCAAATTCCTGGCGATCAATTTGCCAGGCCTGACGCAAAGTGGGTGGCTGTGATGGATATCTGGAACAACCTGCTTCAAGGCTTCATCACGGCGGGCACGCCCGTCAACCTGCTGTGGGCCTTTGTCGGCTGCGCATTGGGCACGGCCGTTGGTGTGCTGCCGGGCATCGGGCCGGCCACGGCAGTGGCGATGCTGCTGCCCATCACAACCAAGGTGGATGCCACCGCGTCGATGATCTTTTTTGCAGGCATCTACTACGGCGCCATGTACGGCGGCTCGACCACTTCGATATTGCTCAATACACCGGGCGAAACCGCCTCGATGGTGACTGCCATGGAAGGCAACAAGATGGCCAAGAATGGCCGCGCTGGCCAGGCGCTGGCGACCTCGGCCATCGGCTCGTTTGTGGCGGGCACGATTGCGACGGTGCTGGTGACCCTGTTTGCGCCGGTTGTGGCGGACTATGCCGTCAAGCTTGGTCCGCCCGAGTACTTCATGTTGATGCTGCTGGCCTTCACGACGGTGAGCGCAGTTCTTGGGCAAAGCACGGTGCGCGGGTTGACCTCGCTGTTTGTCGGCCTCGCGGTGGGCCTGGTGGGGCTGGACCAGCTCACCGGGCAGGCCCGCTACACCGGCGGCGTGCCCGAGCTGCTGGACGGTATTGAGATCGTGCTGGTGGCGGTGGGCCTGTTTGCCGTTGCCGAAGCATTGCACGCCGTATTGTTTGAGGGCAAAGTGGTTGAGTCTGAAAACAAGATGAGCCGCGTCACCATGAGCCGGGATGACTGGAAACGCTCCATTCCCGCGTGGCTGCGCGGCACGGCGATAGGCGCACCGTTTGGCTGCATACCGGCGGGCGGCACAGAGATTCCGACTTTTTTGAGTTATGCGACCGAGAAGAAACTCGCCAAGGGCGACAACCTGAAACAGTTCGGCAGCAAGGGCGCGATCGAGGGCGTGGCTGGCCCCGAGGCTGCCAACAACGCCACGGTCACCGCCGCGTTGATTCCGCTGCTCACGCTGGGCATTCCAACCTCCAACACCACGGCAATTTTGCTCGGCGCGTTTCAAAACTATGGCATTCAGCCCGGGCCGCAGTTGTTCACGTCGTCGGCCTCGTTGGTGTGGGCACTGATCGCCTCGCTCTACATTGGCAACGTGATGCTGCTCATCCTGAATTTGCCGCTGGTTGGGCTGTGGGTCAAGCTGCTCAAGGTGCCCAAGCCGCAGCTCTACGCGGGCATATTGATTTTCGCGACGGTGGGTGCCTATGGCATGCGCCAGAGCGCGTTCGATCTGTTCCTGTTGTACGGCATTGGCCTTTTGGGTTTGGTGATGCGCCGCTTCAGCTTTCCGACAGCGCCCGTGGTCGTCGGCATGATCCTCGGTCCATTGGCAGAGGCCCAATTTCGCAACGCCATGTCCATCGGCGAAGGCAGCGCCATGGTGTTTCTACAGCGGCCCATGTCGTTGGCGCTGCTGGTGGTTGTGATTGCGGTGCTGGTTTTGCCACGGCTGCTGAAAAAACGCGCTGTGGTGCCGGGCTGAGGGTCATCACGTGAAGTTCAAAATGGCCGAGAAGTCGCTGTTTGCGATACTGCTGCGCTCACCCTGGTGGATGAGTTTTAGCCTGGTTGCGCTATTTGGCCTGGCGTCCAAGGCACTGCTGCCCGATCAATACGTGATTTACGGCGTGTTGGGCGGTTTTCCGTTTGTGGTGATCGGGCTGATTGCGGCGTGGCG
>JANOMD010000246.1:0-1664 GCA_031420135.1 Rhodoferax sp.
GTCACGGGCGTCGCCGTTTCTGTCGCCGCTTTTCTCACAGCCTGTGGATCTTCGCCCATGACCGCCTCATCACCGTCATTACCGTCATCGCCCCAGCCAGCTGCTTCGCCAGCGACGCCGCCCAAAGCTTCGGCAGGCACAGCGCCCCAAACCGCCAGCCCGGCGGTAGCGTCGGCGGGTCCGCCTGCGGCATCCAGGGCGACAACGCCCAAAGCCTACCGACGTGATGCGGCGGGCCACCTGTATGCCCGCAACGCCAACCGCATTTTCAAGGGCAAGCTGCCGCCGCATCTCTACGCGATTGGGGTTTTTGAAGTCGAGGTGGACGGTCGCGGCCGGGTGGTTTCGACCCACTGGCTGCGCGCGCCAAAACACGCGCCGGAGGTGATTGCCGAAGTTGAACGCACGGTGCGTGAGGCGCAGCCCTACCCGGTGCCGTCGCGCATGGGTCGCGTCGTCTACACCGACACCTGGCTTTGGGATGTGAGCGGGCAGTTTCAACTCGACACACTCACCGAAGGTCAGCTCTAAGCGACGCAGTCCGCGTGGTCAGGAGCCACGATAGGTCGAGTAGCTCCAGGGGCTTACCAACAGGGGCACGTGGTAGTGCTGGTCGGCATGCGCCACACCAAAATCAAGACTCACCTTGTTGAGAAAATTGGGTTCCGGCAGCACCACGCCGCAGGCCTTGAAGTAACCCGCAACGTCAAACTCCAGCCGGTAAGTCCCCACCCGAAAGTTGCTGCTGTCGTACAACGGGCCGTCCGGATTGCGGCCATCCTGGTTCAGCACGAAACGGCGCACCAAGGTAGCCGCGTTGCCCTGCGTCGTGTAAAGCGCCGCGGCCATGCCGGCTGCCGGGCCACCGTGCATGGTATCCAGTACGTGTGTGCTCAAGCCCATAGTCGCTCCTGGTTGAATTGAGACCTTGAAAAACAGAAAGTGTATACACTTTTCGGGTTTGTCGCTATCATGAGCGCCATGCAAGCATCATCGACCACACAAATCGTACAGGCCTTGACCCAGGCGATTGTCGAACACCGGCTACAGCCTGGCACCAAGCTCGCTGAGCAAAAACTGGCCGACCATTTCGGCGTGTCCCGCACCTTGGTGCGCCAGGCGCTGCTACAGCTTTCGCAACACCAGTTGGTCACCCTGGAGCCGGCCCGTGGCGCCTTTGTCGCGGCACCTTCGGTGCTGGAAGCCAAACAGGTGTTTGCGGTGCGGCGCATGCTGGAGAGCGAGATGACCCGGGCCTTTGTGCGCCAGGTCACGCCCGCCCAAATCAGGGCACTGCGAAAACACCTGGGTCAGGAGAAGCTGGCTGTGCAGCGCGACGACGCGCGCGGACGCACCGAGTTGCTGGGTGACTTTCACGTGCGCATGGCAGAGCTGATGGGCAATGACGTGCTGGCGCAGTTGCTCAGCCAACTGATTTCGCGCTGCGCCCTGATCACCTTGATGTACCAAACCTCCCGCGCGGCCGAACACTCCAACCACGAGCATGGCGAAATTGTGAAAGCAGTTGCGGCTAAAAACGAAGACCGGGCCGTGAAGCTCATGAACGACCACCTGGTGAGCGTCGAGAAGAACCTCAGCTTTGACCGCAAGCTACCCACCAACGACATTTCGATGGCATTGTCCGGAAAGAATCCGCCATGACG
>JANOMD010000247.1:0-4619 GCA_031420135.1 Rhodoferax sp.
GTGTCGCGCGTGAAGGCGCCAGACCGGCCGTTCAAACTCAGCACCTCGTCAAGGACCCGCAGCACTTCTTGTGTAACATCCATTGTCATTTCCCGTCAATCCTTTAAGTCTCAAGCAGTCGGCATTTTAAGTTGCAACGACCGCTGGCCGTCGTGACGTTTCAAACGGATTGGCTGTTTCTTTCGTTTTTGTAACCCCACCCTATTTGAAACCGCTATGCAAGACGCCAACCTTCTGCCTGAACTGATCGCGCGCGCGGCGCTGGGGTCGCCGTCAGCGGTGGCATTGACCAGTGGCGGCCAGTCGCTCTCCTATTCAGAGCTGGATGCGCAGGTCAGCGGTTTTGCCTCAGGCTTGATCAGCCTGGGACTGGCCCGCGGCGAGCGCGTCGCGGTCTACCTGGAAAAACGCTTTGAAACCGTCGTCGCCAGCTTTGGCGCGCCCAGAGCGGGTGGCGTATTTGTGCCGGTCAACCCCTTGCTCAAACCCGATCAGGTGGCATTCATCTTGCAGGATTGCAATGTCCGCGTACTGGTGACATCGCCTGAGCGTCTGGCGACGTTGAAAGAAGCGCTGTCGCATTGCCCGGACCTGCGCCACGTCGTGGTCACTGATGGCGCAACAGGGCCCATCAAACCCCAAGCTGTCGCATCACCCCATTGGACCCAATCCAGTTGGCGTGATTTTCTGAGTAGCCCGCCTCGCGCTGGCCACCGGGTGATCGACACCGACATGGTCGCCATTCTTTACACCTCGGGCAGCACCGGCCGGCCCAAGGGCGTGGTTTTGTCGCACCGCAACATGGTGGCTGGCGCGAAAAGTGTGGCGTCGTATCTGGAAAACGGTCCGCAAGATACCTTGCTGGCGGCGCTGCCGTTGTCGTTTGATGCCGGTTTCAGTCAGCTAACCACCGCTTTTCACACCGGTGCGCGGGTTGTGCTGCTTAACTATTTGATGCCGCGTGACGTGCTCAAGGCAATGGAGCGCGAAAAGGTGACCGGTCTGACCGCCGTGCCGCCGCTTTACATTCAATTGGCGCAGCTCGACTGGCCGGCAGCCATCAACGACAACCTGCGCTACTTTGCCAATACGGGCGGTCGCATGCCGGGCGAAACGCTCAATCTGCTGCGACAACGGGTGCCAAAAGCGAAGCCCTTCCTGATGTATGGCCTGACCGAAGCCTTTCGCTCGACCTACCTGCCGCCTGAAGAAGTGGACCGGCGCCCGGACTCGATTGGCAAGGCGATTCCCAATGCCGAAATTCTTGTGCTGCGTGAAGACGGTTCGGCCTGCGCTGCCGATGAGCCGGGCGAACTGGTGCACCGGGGCGCTTTGGTGGGAATGGGTTACTGGAACGACGCCGAAAAGACCGCCGAGCGTTACAAAGTGCTGGCGTCTGACGCGCCGGGTCGCCAGGCGGGATTGCAGTTGCCCGAATTCGCAGTTTTCTCGGGTGACACTGTGCGCCAGGACGCTGACGGTTTCCTGTACTTCATTGGACGGCGGGACGAGATGATCAAAAGCTCGGGTTACCGGATCAGCCCGGTGGAGGTCGAGGAAATTCTGTACGCGACCCGGCTGGTGGGCGAGTGCGTGGCTTTTGGGGTGGACCATCCAAGTCTGGGCCATGCCATTCAAGTGATTCTGACGCCTGGCGCTGATGCGCCCGACAACTTGGCCCATGCCCTGCTGGCAGAGTGCAAAAACCGTATGCCTGCTTATATGGTGCCGGCTGGCTTCGAGATGGTGGGCGGGCCGCTGTTGCGCAATCCGAATGGCAAAATTGACCGAAAATCGCTGTCCGCCGACTGGATTGCCCGCCACGGCGCTTGAGCCATCCTTCGTCACCACGCCACTTCAGCGCTTGAATACCTGACACAAAAACCCCTATGACCGTGATTGAACGCCAGTTACCCGTGCATGCGGCAATGAACCAGTTCCCCGTGCAGGACGGCGAACTGGTGGTGGGTGGCGAGCGCCTGTCGGTGCTGGCCGCGCGAGTTGGCCAGACGCCGTTTTACGCCTACGACCGCGCCTTGCTTCGGCAACGGGTGGCCGAGCTTCGCACCGCCTTGCCCAAAGCCATCAAGCTCCATTACGCAATGAAAGCCAACCCAATGCCGGCGGTGGTTGGCTTCATGGCGGGGCTGGTTGACGGCATTGACGTGGCGTCGGCTGGCGAACTCAAAGTTGCGCTGGACGCTGGCGCCGACCCGCGGGAAGTCAGCTTTGCCGGGCCTGGCAAGCGCGATGCGGAACTGCGTCAAGCCGTCGCGTCACGCGTGCTGGTGAATGTTGAATCATTCCGGGAAATCCCCGTGCTGGAGGAGATTTCTCAGCAACTTGGCCTGCCAGCGAGGGTTGCGGTGCGAGTGAACCCTGACTTTGAACTCAAAGGCTCGGGCATGAAAATGGGCGGTGGCCCCAAGCAGTTTGGGGTGGACGTTGAGCAGATGCCTGAATTGCTGGCCAAAGTTCGCCGCGCCGGATTGACTTTTGAAGGGTTTCACCTATTCGCGGGATCGCAGAACCTGCGTGCCGAATCGATTTGCGAAGCGCAGCAAAAATCGTTTGATTTGGCGGTGCGGCTGGCGCAGGACGCGCCCTTGCCGGTGAAATTCTTGAATCTCGGCGGCGGCTTTGGCATTCCCTATTTTCCGGGCGAGCAGCGCCTTGACCTGGCACCGGTTGGCAACAACCTCGCGGCACTTTTGCAGCGTGCCAGGACCGAGCTGCCAGAGGCTGAGTTCGTGATTGAACTGGGGCGCTATCTGGTGGGCGAGGCGGGCATTTATGTGGCGCGTGTGGTCGACCGGAAGATCTCGCGAGGACAGGTGTATCTGGTCACCGATGGCGGGCTGCACCACCACCTGTCGGCTTCAGGCAACTTTGGGCAGGTGGTTCGAAAAAACTACCCGGTCACGATTGGCAATAAGGCAGATTCTCTCCACCGTGAGGTCTCGTCCGTCGTCGGCCCCTTGTGTACGCCGCTGGATTTGTTGGCCGACCGCATGAGTCTGCCGGTGGCGCAGGTCGGCGACCTGGCCGTGGTGTATCAATCAGGTGCTTACGGTGCCAGCGCCAGTCCCCACGGATTTTTGGGACACCCGGACTGTGTGGAAGTTCTGGTTGGACCCGAGGGCAAATGTGGAGCTGAGCATTCCCAAAAATGAAGAGCTACTTATAACATAGCATACTATCTATATGATACGAGAGCTAGAGGCTTATTACATTGATTTTTTAGGAAAATTCGATGCCTTTGAGGCATAAAATTAACCTGCAGGTTAATTTTATCCGTGTTTTGCACGCGGTCATCGCGTTGCGCCCGGATCGGCCAAGGTGCTGATGCGGCCCGAAGCAGGCGGGCAAACCGGCAATTTCACTGCCCTTTTTTCGATCACCGCTCTTTTAAGCTTGAGCGCCGGGTTGGCGCTGGCCTGGCAGCACCCACTCTGGCCAGCGGTTGCACTGCTTGTCTTCTTCTGCTGGACCGTGGTTGCCGTCTGGCGACCAGGTGCCTGGCTTTTCATGGTGCCGGCTGGCTTGCCTTTCCTGAATTTCTGGCCATGGACCGGTTGGCAAGTTTTTGACGAATTCGATCTGTTGCTGCTGGGCGCTTTGGCGGCAGGCTATGCGCGTTTGGCGTGGGAATCGCGCAGCGTCGCGATGACTGATGCGCACGCACCAACAGGGGCACGCAGGCCCTGGGTGAGCCTGTTGCTGGTTTTGATCACGGCTGCAGCCACTGCTTCGTTGGTGCGCGGGTGGGTTGCTGCGGGCGTTTTCGAGGCGGGTTTCGACTGGACGCTTGCACCCAATCAGGCGATGGCCTATGAATCGCCACTCAACGGGCTACGGATTTTCAAGAGTCTGGGTTTTGCCGTGCTGTTTTTTCCGCTGCTGGGTCGGCAAATGCAAACACCTGTGGACCAGGCCGCCGCGCAAAGGTATTTTGGCAGCGGCATGCTGGTTGGCCTGGCCATCGTGACGCTGGTGAGCCTTTGGGAGCGCGCTGCCTACCCAGGCTTGCTGGAGTTTTCAACCCGATACCGAACCACGGCGCTGTTTTGGGAAATGCATGTTGGAGGCGCCGCAATTGACGGTTACCTCGCGCTGGCCACGCCGTTTTTGGGCTGGGCGCTGTGGTCAACCCGGCGCCGCGCGGTCTGGTTCGGCTTGGCGCTGTTGGCAATTTTGACCTGTTACGCGGTGTTGACCTCGTTCTCCCGCGGCGTTTACCTGGCCGTTGGCGCGCCGCTCGTGTTGCTGGCACTAATTGCCATTTTTCACCAACTCTCGTCCCGGCTGCCAGGTGCCAAACGCATTTTGGCAGCGCCCTTGCAGTCTATCGGCTGGCGCGGCAAGGCCGGAGTTTCCTTGACGTTGGCGCTGGTCATTGAAGTTGCCGCCGTCATGTTCGGTGGCACCTTCCTGCTGGAACGGGTTGGCAAGGCCGATGGTGATCTGGTCAACCGGACCGAGCATTGGCAGCGCGGTTTGAGCCTGTTGCAAACGCCGCTGGATTGGGCCATTGGCAAAGGACTGGGGCGCTTGCCCGCAGAGTACGCGCAGATCAGCGACGACACCGAATTCTCGGGCGCAGTGCGGCTTGAAGAGCG
>JANOMD010000248.1:0-6739 GCA_031420135.1 Rhodoferax sp.
GCCGAAGCTGAATCTGCGTAAACCTCAACCCAACCCTGCTGAATCAAACCCGCGCAAACGCGGCGCGTGCCGAAGCCTTGGGAGTAGAGAATGTCTTGCAGTTGCATGGGGTGTTCAGCATCGCTAAACGAAGAAGTTTAAAGGCGTTCAATGCGGCTGCGTGTCAGGGCCGCCTGCGCTTGATCACAAATTCACGTCGATTGTTGATGAAGTATTTTCAGAGTAAAGAAAGGGCAAATCTGCCTGCGCCTCAGGCCTCAAGGAGAACCCGCAAACGCACCTATGAGGCGAGCGCCTGACTGGCTGACGTGTCGCGTTCAAACTGTTCAATGGCGGCCTGGGTGAGGGCGTCCTGCGACCAGGCAACCAGGCTGGCCGGGGCCAGCGTGACCGCCCTTGCACCCATGCCAATCAGGCGCGCCAGCACTTCGGGCGACTTGATGCTGGCGGCCAGCAAGGCGGGGCCCGGGGTCTTTTGATCGTCTTGCACCGCAATGCAGGCCTGCATCAGCGACCAGGCATCGCGTCCGTCGGCGGCAATGCGACCTACATACGGCGCCACATACGCGACCTTGAGCGAGCGTGCCCACAGCAATTGCACCGCATTGGACAAGCCAGTCAACAAAACCGGTGTGCCGGCCTGTTGCACGACCTGAATGCACGCCAGCCAATTGGCATGACACGGCAGTTTGATGGTCATCTGCACCTTGGCCCGAACAGCCGCCGCCTGCAAGCACGCCAGCCATACTTTGGTCTGCTGCGTGTCGCTGCTTGGCAATTGCAGCATCAGCTCGGGCAAGCCATGCTCACCCGCCGCCATCAGCAGCCGCTCATAGGTCGCCAGGTTGACTGGCATGCCCGCCTGCAGAATCAGGCTGGGGTTGGTGGTGACGCCCTGCACCGGGGGGCAACCGGGTGGCAACACCCAGGCAGCGATTTGCGCAGAATCCAGGTACAGCTTCACACCAGATCCTGCTTCAAGAAGATTTCCTTGACCGGGAAAAACAGTGTGTGCAGTGGCAGCAACGAGCCGCCAATGGCACGGGCATGCGCCCCGACCTGCCCCGCAACCACCGTGGGCGTAGGTAATCCGTCCAGGTTGAACTGGTGCAATTGTTCGCGGGTTGCGAAGATCAACGCGTCGATCAGCGAGCGCCCCAGCGAGCCGTCGATCACCGCTGCGTCAAGGTCCATCAGCGCCGTGGCACTGATGATGGTCATGGCCAGCGCGCGACTGGCCTGGGCCAGCCAGGCAGCGGTGAGCGCCGCGTAGGCCGGATCCATGATGCTGTCCTGGTGTACCAGTTGCGCGTCAAAACCGGCGCCTTCGAGCGCCTGCTCAAGCTGCCAGCCCGATGCCAGTTGCAGCAGTTGATGCGGTTTTTGGCCACCCTGCCCCAGGCCCATCGGCATGGAACCGATAGCGCCGGCATTGCCATGCGGCCCGGCCATGATGTGCCCCGCCACCACCAGGCCGCCACCGACAAAGGTGCCCACAAAGACATATAGAAAACTGCTGATGGCACGGCCATGGCCCTGTAGCATTTCAGCCATGCAGGCGGATGTAGTGTCTTTGGCAAATTGCACCGGCAACTCGGTCATGGCCTGGACTTCGGCCAGCAGGTCGACCGATTCCCAGCGTTTGAGTGCACGCGCCGCATCGCCACCCAACAGTTCCGACCACTGGTGCAGCGACAGCGGCGCGGTCAGGCCGATACCCGCCAGCCGCGTGCCCTGCTCACCCATCAACGCCGCCATTTGAGTCAGTGCCTGCTGGATGTGCGGCAAGACCCAGTCCGGGTCCGGGTAGGCATAAGTGAATTGCAACTGGTGCCGTGGCTGGCCCAAAAAATCGCTGACCAGAACTTCCAGGCTACGCCGACCCACCTGCAGACCCAGGCTGAAAGCGCCTTGCGGGTTCAGTGCCAGCGGCACCGACGGTTGGCCAATTTTGCCGCGCACCGGGCTTTGCTTGAGCAGCAGGCCATCGGCCTCAAGGCGGCTGACGATGATGGAAACGGTCTGCGTCGAAAGCTGGGTCAGGCGGGCCAGATCGGCCTTGGCCATGGCACCGTGGTGCCGGATCGCCTGCAGCACAATGCGCTCGTTGAACTGGCGCATGCCGCTGTGGTTGGAGCCGCGCATCAGGCGCGGATCCTTGATGAAAGCAGGGGTGACGTTCATCAATTTAGTATGACGCCCTTGGCGAACATGGCATTGCCGTAGGCGGTTGCTTCTCCGGTTTGCACAATCAGGCTGGCACCGCGCACCCGGTCATAAAAAGCAAATCGTTCGACAGGCTCGACTTTATGAGGCGCCAGACCACCCTGTGCCAAGTGGTCAACCAGGGTTTGCTGCACGGATGTGCGATAGCCGTCTGGCTGGTGGCAGACCCGCATGTAGGCTGCGGGCTGGTTCACCTGCTCATCCAGCGGAAACACCGACAAAACCGCCTCGCTCACCCGCAACAGGCTCAGGCCAGGCAGCCGCACCAGCGGTTTGCCCAGTGCGAGGTGGTTGGCGGTGAAGTTGGCATCCACCACGGCGATCCATTCGCCGTGCCCCATGGCACACAGGTGCATCAGCAGTTCGGGCGTGAGGATGGGGTCAATTCCCTTGAGCATTACGCTGTCTCCAGTGCCGGCTGGCGTGGCAGGCTGGCCGGGTCAACCGCCCCGGTGATCAAACCGACGATCTGCTCGGGATTCGTCTGGCTGGTGAGGCAACTGCAAATGATGCGGCCCTGGCGAAACACCCAAATGCGGTCAGCCAGATCAAACACCTGGCGCAGGTTGTGGCTGATCAAGATCAGCGGAATGCCTTGGGCTTTGAGACCCTTGATGATGAGCTCCACCCTGGCGGTTTCGGCCACGCCCAGCGCGGCGGTGGGTTCGTCCAGAATGATCAGCTTTTTGGCAAAGCCGGCGGCCCTTGCAATGGCCACGCACTGGCGCTGGCCGCCCGACATGCCGCGCAGGCTCTCGGACAGGTCCTGAATTTTCACGCCGGTGGTTGACAGCATCTCGGTCGATCGGTCACGCATGGCCTTATGGTTGAGGATGGAAAGCGGCCCCAGGTTAAAGCGGGTGATTTCGCGGCCCAGAAAGATGTTGGCCGGCACGTCCAGGTCTTCAGCCAGCGCCAGTGTCTGGTAAACCGTCTCGATACCCTGGTCGCGGGCATCCAGCGGCGAGTCAAAGCTGACATCCTGCCCATCCAGCGCAATCTTGCCTTCGTTGGGCTGCTCGACGCCGGTGATCAGGCGCACGAACGTGCTTTTGCCCGCGCCGTTGTCGCCCACGATGGCCGCGTGCTCACCCGGCATCAGCCGGAAATTGGCATCGGTCAGGGCCTTGACGCCACCATAGTGTTTGGTCAGGCCGCTAATTTGCAGCACGGGGTTGGTCAATTGCATGGCAGCTTTGGCATTTCAAGGTTGTACTTTTGTGGCACCACTCGGTCGAGTTAGGCCGACTCTTGCAGTTGAGAATGCCATAGTTCCGTCTTTTTCCTATTAGTAAAACTACTAGGTTTATTTAATCGGGATTTCTGTTTTAATCCATCTACAGCACGCGATGGGGCCTTTCCCGGGGTGCTGCCCTCAATCACCTCTGGAGACTGACACATGAACCTGAAACACACGACGCACCTATTGGGTCGCCTGGGCCTGGCTTTGGCAACCGCTGGCCTGATGACCGCTGCCATGGCTGAAACCACGGTTGCCTACATCACCAACGGCAACACCAACGAAGGCTGGACACTCATCAACGGTGGCGCCAAGAAAGCCGGCAACACAAAAGGCGTCAAATTCATCGAATTGGCCGCTGAAAAAGGCGATCTGGCCAAGCAGTTGGCCATCGTTGAAGACATGATCACCCGCAAAGTGAACGCGATTGCGATTGCGCCGGTCGATAGCAAAGGCATTGCGCCTGCCATCAACAAGGCACTGGCCGCTGGCATCAAAGTCGTTGCGGTAGACACGGGCATCAGCGGCGCTGCTATCACCTCTTACGTGGCAACTGACAACATCAAGGCCGCCATGGTGCAAGGCGACTGGACGGCAAGCCAGGTCAAGGACGGCGACACCGTGATTTACGTGACGGGCGACCTGGGCCAATCGACCGGGCAGGAGCGCAAAAAAGGTTTTCTGGACGGCTTGAACGCCAAACGCAAGGGCGTGAAAGTGGTTGAAGTGGCCACCACCTGGGACCAGACCATGGCCCAGAACGGCGTTGAGACTGCCCTGCGCGCCAACCCGACTGCCAAAGTCATCGCCTGTGCCTGGGACGGCGGCGCCTTGGGTGCCAAGGCAGCCATGATGGCGGCCGGGAAAAAAGCCGGTGATGTAAAAATCGCCGGTTTTGACGGCTCACCCGGCGGCCTGGACATGATGAAGCAAGGCTGGCAGCAGGCCAACGCCGCGCAGATGCTGTCCAAAATCGGCCAGGTCGGTGTTGAGACCGCGATTGCCGCCGCCGAAGGCAAAAAAGTGGCAGCGCGCATCGACACCGGCTCGTTCCTGGTGCTGCCGACCAATGTGGATGCGTTCGCCAAAGACTCAGGCGTTGCGCAATTCATGAAAGTAAAGTGATCGGTTGATCTGCCCCCTTCAAGCGACGACAGCCGCCATGGCCGTCGTCGCTTTTGCTTTTGGTGAAATGACATGATGAAATCGATTGCCCGACAGGAGTGGTACGGCGCCTTGATCGCGCTGCTGGTACTGGGGATGTTTTTAACCTTCGCGTCGCCGTTTTTCCTGACCACCGGCAACCTGTCCAACATTCTGGTTCAGGCCTCGGTGATCGCCCTGCTGGCGGGCGGGCAAACCTTTGTGATTCTCACTGGCGGCGTTGACCTGGCCGTGGGCGCAGTCACCGCCCTGGCCGGCGCCATCGCCGGACATTTGATGATCAAGCTCGGCGTGAACCCGTATGTCGCGATCATGGCGGCATTGGCGATTGGCGCAGCCGTAGGCGTGTTCAACGGCTACCTGGTCGCATTCGTCGGCATTCCGTCGTTCATCGTCACGCTGGGCGGCCTGACGCTATGGCGCGGCCTGGCCTATGAATCAACCGGCGGGTTTGACAACTCGGGCATGCCCGACCCGATTCCGTTTATTGGCTACGGCACATTTTTAGGGGTTCCGATGCCCACCATCATCACCGGGATTTTCTTCGTGGTGATGGCCTTTATTTTGAGCAGCACCAAGCTGGGCCGCTATGTCTACGCGATGGGCTCCAATGAAATGGGCGCGCGCCAGGTCGGCATCAACATCCGCTGGTACAAACTGTCGGTGTATGTGATCTCGGGCCTGTGTTGCGCCTTGAGCGCGGTGGTGCTGATGGCGCGCATGGACACATCCAGCGGCAAGATGGCGCAAATGTTTGAACTGGACGCCATTGCCGCCGTCATTTTGGGCGGCACCTCGCTGTTTGGCGGGCGCGGCAGCATCTGGGGCAGCCTGCTGGGCGCGGTGCTTATCACCATGATCCGCAACGGCATGAACCTGATGGAGATTTCGCAGTTCAAGCAGATGATGGCGATTGGTGCGGTGGTCATCATTGCGGTGTGGATTGACGTGCTGCGCCGTCAACATCTGCTGCGCAAATAAAACGCCAGCATGGCGCCAAGACTCTGGGTCCTGGGCGAGGCCCTGATGGACTGCGTCGCGCAAGCCAACGGCGACCTGCGGCCCTTCATGGGCGGCAGCCCGTTCAATCTGGCGCGCGCTGCCGCGCTTCGAAGTGTTGGCAGCGCCACCGTTGGCTTCATCAACCCGCTTTCAACCGACCGCTTTGGCGACCAGATGCGGGCTCAGTTTGCGCAAGACGGCGTGCTGACCCTGCTTGAGCCCAGCCGACTTCCGACATCACTGGCCGTTGTGCAAATCAAGGACGGGCAACCCGGTTATGGCTTTTACCGCGAAGGCGTTGCCGACCGTGACTACAGCGCGGCCCAGGTGCTGGCATTGCTCAGGCAAAGTGCGCCGGGCGTACTCCATACCGGCTCGCTCTTGCTGGTGCCGCCCGAAAACGCCAAGGTCATCGCCATTCTTCAAGGTGCCAAGGCGCTCGGCTGGACCGTCAGCGTCGATGTCAATCTGCGCCCCAAACTGGCAGCAGATCTTGCCCAGTACGTCGCCGCCGTAAAAGAAGTTGCAGCCCTGGCAGACTGGCTCAAGGCCAGCGACGAAGACCTGGAACTGCTGGGCGTCGCCACACCGACGCGGGCCGACGCGCCTCGCATCGCCACCCGTTTTCTGGCGCAAGGCGTGAGTCGCCTCGCGTTGACGTTCGGCGCTGGCGGCGCGTGGCTGAGTGTCGATGGCGCTACCGCCACGCAGGCCGTACCGACCGTCACGGTGGTCGACACCGTCGGCGCTGGCGACACGTTCTGGGGCAACTGCCTGGCCGACTGGGCGATGCATCCCACCGGCGCGGCACAGCGCGTCGCAACCACGCTGGGCCAAGCCATGCAAGCCGCCGCCATCAATTGCTCGCGCGCAGGCTGCCAACCACCGCGATTTGGTGAGATTTTGAGTAAAAATTAACCTGGGAGTTAATTTTGCGCTCAAAATGATGTATTTTGATCAAATTACGAATGAAATAGTCCTCTAGCTCTCGTATATATTGCACTAATAGCTATTAGTAATATAGCAATTAACATGACTTTACCAACGCGCCAGCCATCGGCAAAAATCAGCAGCGGAAAAGACGAAAGCCACGCGTAGTTCGTGGCT
>JANOMD010000249.1:0-8824 GCA_031420135.1 Rhodoferax sp.
ATCGACATCGACCCCAGCAGCATTTCCAAGCGGGTGAAGGTGGACATCCCCATCGTCGGAGACGTCAAAGACGTGTTGCTGGAAATGATCGCGATGATCAAGGAAAGCACGGTCAGGCCGGACGCCAACGCGCTGGACGCCTGGTGGGACACCATCGACGGCTGGCGCAAGGGCAATTGCCTCAAGTACAGCATGGGCAAGGGCGACGTGATCAAGCCGCAGTACGTGGTTGAAACGCTTTGGAACATGACCAAAGATGTTGATACCTACATAACCTCTGACGTGGGCCAACACCAGATGTGGGCGGCGCAGTATTACAAGTTTGACGAACCGCGACGCTGGATCAATTCCGGCGGGCTCGGCACCATGGGCGTGGGCATTCCTTACGCCATGGGCATCAAGCTGGCCAAGCCGGAATCGGAAGTGTTTTGCATCACAGGCGAAGGCTCGGTGCAGATGTGCATCCAGGAGCTCTCAACCTGCCTGCAATACAACACACCCATCAAAATTGTGGCACTGAACAACCGCTACCTCGGCATGGTCCGCCAATGGCAGGAAATCGATTACGAAGGCCGCTACAGCCACAGCTACATGGATGCGCTGCCCAATTTCGTCAAGCTGGCCGAAGCCTATGGCCACGTCGGCATGCTGATTGAAAAGCCGGGCGATGTGGAAGGCGCGCTGCGCGAAGCCCGCAAGCTCAAAGATCGCACCGTGTTCATGGATTTCCGCACCGACCCGACCGAAAACGTCTACCCCATGGTGAAAGCCGGAATGGGCATCACTGAAATGCTGCTTGGCAGCGAAGATTTGTAGATCGACTTAAAATTAACCTGTGAGTTAATTTTCTCCTCCTATTTGCAGAAAAAAGGCAAATTTCCGATAGAATAAGCCTCTAGCTCACGTATATATTACATAGTTTGCTACTATTTATATAGTAATTTGATTTTTTACACTTAACTTTTAGACGAATCTATTGCCTGCCGAGCCTGCACATTACCGTGCGCAGGGGAGGGCGGCGAAAAGAGGAATCAGTTCCCATGAAACACATCATTGCAGTTTTGCTGGAAAACGAGCCCGGCGCTCTTTCCCGCGTGGTGGGCCTGTTCTCGGCCCGTGGTTACAACATTGAGTCGCTCACGGTGGCTCCCACAGAAGACCCCACCTTGTCACGCATGACGGTACAGACCTCGGGCTCTGACGACGTCATCGAGCAGATCACCAAGCATTTGAACCGGCTGATCGAGGTCGTCAAAGTGGTTGACCTGACCGAAGGCGCTTACACCGAGCGTGAGCTGATGATGGTCAAGGTGCGCGCTGTCGGCAAAGAGCGCGAAGAAATGAAGCGCATGGCCGATATCTTTCGAGGTCGCATCATCGACGTGACCGAGAAGAGCTACACCATTGAGCTGACCGGTGACCAATCCAAGAATGATGCGTTTCTCGAGGCCATCGAGCGCAGCGCAATCCTGGAAACCGTTCGCACTGGCTCCAGCGGCATCGGGCGCGGCGAACGGATTCTCAGAGTTTAATTTTCAGTATTTTCAGTCACCCATTTACTTAATTACCAAGGAGAAAAAAGTGAAAGTTTTTTACGACAAAGATTGTGATCTGAGCCTGATCAAGGGAAAAACCGTGGCCATCATTGGTTACGGCAGCCAGGGCCACGCCCACGCCCAGAATCTGAACGACAGCGGCGTGAAAGTGGTGGTCGGCCTGCGAAAAGGCGGCGCCTCCTGGGACAAGGTTGGCAAGGCCGGCTTGAAAGTGGCGGAAGTCGCGGACGCGGTCAAGCAGGCCGATGTGGTGATGATCCTGCTGCCAGACGAGCAAATTGGCACGGTCTACAAAGACGACGTCGAACCGAACATCAAGCAAGGCGCGTCACTGGTATTTGCCCACGGCTTCAACGTCCACTACGGGCTGGTCACCCCGCGCGCTGATTTGGATGTCTGGATGGTGGCGCCCAAGGCTCCGGGTCACACCGTGCGTCACACTTACGCGCAAGGTGGCGGCGTGCCGCATTTGATCGCCATTCACCAGGACAAATCAGGCCGCACGCGCGACCTGGCCCTGAGCTATGCCATGGCCAATGGCGGTGGCAAGGCCGGCATCATCGAAACCAATTTCCGCGAAGAAACCGAGACGGATCTGTTCGGTGAACAGGCTGTTTTATGCGGCGGCACGGTCGAGCTGATCAAGGCTGGCTTTGAGACTTTGGTGGAAGCCGGTTACGCCCCTGAAATGGCCTACTTTGAATGCCTGCACGAGCTCAAATTGATTGTGGACATGATTTATGAGGGCGGCATTGCCAACATGAATTACTCGATCTCCAACAACGCCGAGTATGGTGAGTACGTCAGCGGCCCGCGCATCATCACCGACGACACCAAGAAGGTCATGAAGCAGATCCTCAAAGACATCCAGACCGGCGAATACGCCAAGAGCTTCATTCTGGAAAACAAGGCCGGTGCGCCCACGCTGTTGAGCCGTCGCCGAATGAACTCAGAGCACCAGATCGAAGTGGTGGGTGCCAAGTTGCGCGCCATGATGCCCTGGATTGCCAAAAACAAGCTGGTGGACCAAACCCGCAATTGATCGCCGGTTTGGCGGTGCGCCCCGTCAGGCGCAATCAGAGCAAGGCCACCCCGTGTGGCCTTTTTCATGCGGTGCCCCAACTGCTATAAAATCAAGAGTCTTATGGTTCATTTTGACGGTTGCCGAAGGCCCAAATATGCATGATGGCGAGGAGTCAGGGTTTTCTACGGGCGAGGGCGTTGTCATACGCAAACGCCGCAAGGGCATCTACGTTTTGCCCAATCTGTTCACCTTGGCCGCTTTGTTTGGCGGGTTTTATGCAGTGGTGATGGCGGTGAACGGGCGGTTTGACAACGCCGCCGTTGGAATTTTTTGCGCCATGGTGCTGGACAGCCTGGACGGGCGCGTCGCCCGCATGACCAACACCCAAAGCGCATTTGGCGAGCAGATGGATTCGCTGTCTGACATGGTGTCTTTCGGTGCGGCGCCCGCCTTGATCTGCTACATGTGGTCCTTGCAAGGTTTGGGCCGCTGGGGCTGGCTGGCCGCCTTTGTCTATTGTTCTTGCGCCGCCCTGCGCTTGGCCCGTTTCAATGTAAACACTGCGGTGGTGGATAAGCGTTATTTTCAAGGTTTGCCGTCGCCCGCCGCCGCCGCATTGGTGGCCGGTTTTATCTGGCTCTTGACCGACTTGGGTTTTGAGGGCACCGACAAGCTGTGGGGCATGCCGATTCCGTGGATCACTTTCGCCCTTGCGTTGTACTCTGGCCTGACCATGGTGACCAATGTGCCGTTTTACAGCTTCAAAGACATCAGCATGAAGAAGAGCGTGCCGTTTGCCGTCATCGTGCTGATTGCCTTGGGCATCGCCGTCATCAACATTGACCCACCGATTATTTTGTTTAGCCTGTTTGTGATGTACGGCTTCAGCGGTTATGCCGTCTATGCCTGGCGTAAAACAAAGGGTCTGCAAACCAGCGTGATCAGCACGTCAACCGAAGAGCCGGACGAGCGCGGACTGCATTGATGGGTTGGAATCTGACCCTCAATTCATTTTGTGCTACAGTTCCGACCATGCATCGAATTCTGCTGGCTCTACTGCTATCCCCTTACGGGCGGAGACGGTAGCGCACGCGCAAAACCCCTCAAACGGCCCGTCTGCAATTGCAACGGGCCGTTTTTGTTTGTGATTCTGTTTTTCAATTTGTATTTTTTCAGGAGCACAACATGTCCGACAAACTCATCATTTTCGACACCACCTTGCGCGACGGCGAACAGTCCCCCGGCGCCAGCATGACCCGGGACGAAAAGCTGCGCATTGCGCGCCAGCTTGAGCGCCTGAAGGTTGACGTGATTGAGGCCGGTTTTGCAGCCAGTTCCAACGGCGATTTCGAATGCGTCAAGGCGATTGCCGAAGCGATTCGCGAATCGACCATCTGCTCGCTGGCACGCGCCAACGACCGCGATGTCTCCCGTGCGGCAGAGGCCCTGAAGCCGGCCGCGCGTGGCCGCCTTCACCTGTTCCTGGCGACCAGTGCCTTGCACATGGAGAAGAAGCTGCGCATGACGCCGGACCAGGTGTTTGAGCAATGCAAGCTGTCAACCCGGTTTGCCCGCAACTTGATGGATGACATCGAATTCAGCCCTGAAGACGGCTACCGGTCCGACCCTGATTTTCTGTGCCGCGTGCTTGAAGCCGTGATCAATGAAGGTGCCACCACCATCAATGTTCCCGACACCGTGGGTTATGCCGTACCAGAGCTGTACGGCCACTTCATCAAGAACCTGCGCGAGCGCATCCCCAACTCGGACAAGGCGGTCTGGTCAGTGCACTGCCACAACGACCTCGGCATGGCGGTAGCCAATTCACTCGCAGGTGTCAAGATTGGCGGCGCACGCCAGGTGGAGTGCACTATCAATGGCCTGGGCGAGCGGGCTGGCAATTGCTCGCTGGAAGAGATCGTGATGGCAGTCAGGACCCGCCGTGACTATTTTGACCTGGACATGAACATCGACCCCAAACACATCCTTGCGGCCAGCCGCATGGTGAGCCAGACCACCGGCTTTGTGGTGCAGCCCAACAAGGCGATCGTTGGCGCCAACGCGTTCGCGCACGCGTCAGGCATTCACCAGGACGGCGTGCTCAAGGCGCGCGACACCTACGAGATCATGCGTGCCGAAGATGTCGGCTGGTCCGCCAACAAAATCGTGCTGGGCAAGCTCAGTGGCCGCAATGCATTCAAGCAACGCTTGCAGGACCTGGGCGTGCAGATGGAGAGCGAGGCCGACGTCAACACCGCGTTTGCCCGATTCAAGGAGCTGGCTGATCGCAAGAGTGATATTTTCGACGAAGACATTCTGGCGTTGGTCAGCGACGAAAGCGTGACACATGAGAACGAAGAATATGGTTTCGTTTCACTCTCGCAACACAGCGAAACCGGTGAGCGGCCGCAAGCCAGCATTGTGTTCACTGCGGGCGGCAAAGAGTTCAAGGCGTCGTCAGATGGCAATGGGCCAGTCGATGCGTCATTGAAGGCGATTGAATCGCACGTGAAAAGCGGCGCTGAAATGGTGTTGTATTCGGTCAACGCCATCAGCGGCTCTACCGAAAGCCAGGGCGAGGTAACAGTGCGGTTGCAAAACAGCGGCCGGGTCGTCAATGGCGTAGGGGCTGACCCTGACATTATTGTTGCGTCCGCCAAAGCTTATCTGAGCGCCCTCAATAAGTTACACAGCAAAGGTGATCGCGTTGCTGCGCAAGGCTAGGGTTAACCCTTGTATCTGTAGTAATTGTTTAGAAAGTCCATGCAAGTGCTTGATCTAACGTAACAATTCTGGGTAAACTGTACTTGCCGTGTGAGAATACGGCATCAAGGGGCTTTTTCAGTTGGCTGGTTGCCTGAATTGGCTGGGTTGTCTGAATATTGCCCTCAAGTTGCCGTCCCGTTACGTTGGGGAAACACTTTGAAACGAATCACGACTTCCCTCTTTTCTGCGCTGATAGCGTTCGGTCTGTTGCTGGCCAGTGTGCCGGGCGCGGTCGCAGCGCAAAAGACGCGCAGCAGTGCCAAAAGTCTTGTCAGCGCCAAACCGGCCTCGCTGGTGCAAAAGCGCAAAGGTGCCAGAGCCACCGATGTTGCGAAGCGCAAGATTTCCGTCAAGAATTTCAAGGCGGTTCGCCACGTGGTGATGATTCCGGCCAAGCCATCTTTTGGTGAATTGGCCGGTCTGCATTTGGCACCTGATGCGCTGGACCTCAAGTCCAGCGTGGCATTGGTGATCGACCAGGACACCCGCGAGGTCTTGTTCAGCAAAAACGACCAGGCCATTCTTCCGATTGCGTCACTGACCAAGTTGATGACCGGTTTGGTGATCAGCGAAGCCAATTTGCCACCCGAAGAAATCATCGCCATCACGCAGGCGGATGTAGACACCGAAAAAGGCAGCCGTTCGCGCCTGAAGGTCGGCACCGAACTGACGCGCGGTGAACTTATGCTGCTGGCGCTGATGTCCAGCGAAAACCGTGCCGCCCATGCGTTGGGGCGAAGCTTTCCAGGTGGTATGCCTGCCTTTGTGCGTTTGATGAACGCCAAGGCACGCGCGCTCGACATGAAGGACACAAAATATGTGGAGCCGACCGGTTTGTCCAGCCACAACCAGTCCAGCGCCAGAGACTTGGCCACCTTGGTGAACGTGGCACATGCCGACCCGATGTTGCGTGACCTGTCAACCTCGCCCGGTTACCAGGTCGAGGTGGGAAATCGCGTCTTGCAGTTCAACAACACCAACCGCTTGATCAAGAACCCGTCGTGGGACATTGGCCTGCAAAAAACCGGCTACATCACCGAAGCCGGCCAGTGCCTCGTCATGCAGACCAAGGTGGCAGGGCGCAAGCTGATCATGGTGTTCCTGGATTCGGCCGGCAAGCTCAGCCGCCTGGGCGACGCAGAACGCGTTCGCCGCTGGGTGGAGTCGATCCCCCCGGCCAAACGACTCACAGGTGGGCTGGAAGGCCCCAAGGCCGCCGTGGCAGCAGCGCCCAGGCTGTCGCCCCAGACCTGACATCAGCCGGCCAGCTGCCCATCGAGCCAATCGGCGCCAAAAGTTCAGGTTTGAGCTGACCCGAGGTTCATGGTCTTGACCACGAGCCAGTGCAGTTCCATGAAAACGGGAGAATCGACATTGGCCTGGTAATGCTTCTGATGACCGTGGCGGGTTATGGTGAGCAAACCGGCAACGGCCAGCGCCGTCAACTCCCGCTGAACGGCACCGCTGCCAGCGTGCGCCAAGGCAATCACCTCGGTCGTGAAGAAGCTTCGATCAGGCTCGCCAAACAGCACCGCCAGAACGCGTTGCCGACCTTTGGAGAACAGCGCGTCCGCCATGCTTGGAACTGGCTGCGACAAAACCGGTTTTGATTTTTTTATACCCATAATGGGTATATTGTGCATCAAATCCACGGTTTTGTGCAAATAATTGATAAAATATGGCCGTAGCTTGTGTATTATATAGATAGTTTGCTATATAAATTGACAAATATAAATTAGATCGATTGGGTGACGGTACGCTGGGGTCTTTCATGATTTCACCGTAAAAACAGGTATCGTTGGGGTTTTGAACAGTGCCACATGCCATGAAACCGTTTTCAGGTCTTTCAGCTTCTTCATTGGTGGAAATTTCAGCATCGCCAGCTGCGCCGTCCGCCGCGCCGTCTGATCCGCCGGCGTCGCAGCGCGTCACCCGATCCATCTGGATAATCGCCAGTCTGCTAATGCTCAATGCCTGCGCCGGCATGGACATTCGTTCGCAGCTCGGCGCAAGCCCGACCAGCGGCACTGCGCTGTCAACCGCTGCAACCCCGTCCACCTCGGCACCTGTGGTTGTGGCTGCGGCAACCGCGCCGGTAGCGACCCCGGCGATTGACCCAGCGACCGCATCCCGCGTGGTTCCAGCCAGTGGCCAAACTTCAAAACCAGTCGATCCGCCGGTGCCGACGCCCATCCCGCCGCCAGGTCCCGTTGCGCCCGGCCCTGCTGTGACCGCGCCGGTTCCCACTGCGCCCGCCAGCGCAGCCTCAGCCGCCAGGCCACCGGTCGATCCGACTGCGCCCAAGCCCTTTGCTGAAATCATCAAGGACGCCAAGCAACAGGCCGGCCTGTTCCCGATCTGGCGCAAGGACGAGAAAGTCTGGCTTGAGATTCCGAAAGCAGCTTTCAACAAGCCGTTTTTGTTCACCGTCAACGTGGCCAATTCAGTCGGCGAGCGCGGCTTGTATGCCAGCACGATGCAAAGCGACGCGCTGGTTGAATGGCGGCGCATCGGCAACCAGGTGCAACTGATTGCGCTCAACACCAAATACCGGGGCGAGGGCGGCTCTAAAATCGCCGTCTCGCAGGCGTTTTCACCGAGCCTGGTGGCTGGTATGCAAGTGGCCAGCGCCGAGCATCCTGGGCACAAAGGTGTGCTGGTCGATGCGGGCTTTTTGCTGGCAGACATCTCGGGTTATTCAACCCAGATTGAAGCCGCCTACCGCCTGCCGTTTGCGCTGGACCGGCCCAACTCCTTCATTGAAACCACCCGCGCGGAAGCAACATTGAGCACGCTCACTACCCGCATTCACTATGCGACGCCGCGCATCCCGGCGCCGCCGCTCACGCCGTCGCTGGTCCCAACGCCGACGCCTCCGCAGGCCACTCCTGACCCGCGCAGCTTTTTTGTCAGTTTTGTCTACAACTTTGCAGCAATGCCTGAAACGCCCATGGCGCCACGCCTCTCAGATGCGCGGCTGGGACATTTCACCGAGACTTTCAACGACCTCACCAGCGACCTGAAAGCCAGCACCCGCGTGCATTACGTCAACCGCTGGCGGCTTGAGAAAAAGGACCCCGGCGCAGCCTTGTCAGAGCCGGTCAAGCCCATCGTTTACTGGATGGACAAAAACATTCCGCCCAAATACCGCCCGGCGGTTGAAGCCGGTATCGTCGAGTGGAACAAGGCCTTCGAGAAAATCGGTTTCAGGAACGCCGTGCTGGCCAAACAGCAGCCCGACGACGCCGATTGGGACAACATGGACGCTGTGCACGCGTCAATCCGTTGGTTTGTCGGTGCCGACGTGGGTTTCGCCCGTGGCCCGAGCCATGCCGACCCACGCACGGGTGAAATTCTGGACGCCGATATCGCCATGAGCGACGTGTTTGCGCGTAGCTCACGGCGTTTCATCGTTGAAGACGTCGGCATGACCGCCAACCAGCGCCTGGCGCAGCTAAGCCACGGCTGGCAAGGGCGC
>JANOMD010000250.1:0-2658 GCA_031420135.1 Rhodoferax sp.
CCCTGCCCGTGTGGCAGCGGCAAAAAATACAAACAGTGTCACGGCAAGCTAGCCTGAAAGACGTCTATGCCAGTCAATTTGCCGCCGCCTGATCCGGCACAGCTTTTTGCCATTGCGGGGCTGCGCATGGGGGTTGCCGAGGCCGGCATTCGCAAGGCCAATCGCAAAGACCTCACGGTTGTGCTGATTGATGCGGGTGCCTCGGTCGCGGGCGTCTTCACGCAAAACCGTTTTTGTGCCGCTCCAGTTCAGGTTTGCCGGGAGCACCTTGAAAAAGGTGCTGGCATCCGGGCACTGGTTATCAACACCGGCAATGCCAATGCCGGCACCGGGCAAGACGGTTTGGCCCGCGCCCGCAGCACCTGCACGGCTTTGGCACAGCGCCTGGGCGTTGCTGCCGACGAAATTTTGCCCTTTTCGACGGGGGTCATCATGGAGCCACTTCCGGTTGACCGCATCGTGGCGGGATTGCCCGCAGCCATCACCGATGCCGCGGACAACAACTGGCTGCGCGCGGCCCACGCCATCATGACCACAGATACAGTGCCCAAGGCCTTTGGGGCACAAGTCACACTGGGTGGCGCGCAGGTCAGCATCACGGGCATCAGCAAGGGTGCGGGCATGATTCGCCCCAACATGGCGACCATGCTGGGCTTCATGGCAACCGATGCCTGCATCAGCCAGAAGCTCATGCAGCAACTGGCGCGTGAGCTGGCAGAAGGTTCTTTCAACCGCGTGACGGTCGATGGTGATACTTCCACCAACGATTCCTTCGTGGTGATTGCAACCAACCAGGCAAACCATGTGCCGATAGAGTCATTGGACAGCGCTGACGGCAAGGCCCTGCAGGCGGCGATGCTGGATGTGGCCAGAAAACTGGCGCAGGCGATTGTGCGCGACGGCGAGGGTGCGACCAAATTCATTTCGGTGCAGGTGGATGGCGGGAAGACCCAGCAGGAATGCCGCAAAGTGGCCTACGCCATAGCGCACTCGCCACTGGTCAAGACGGCCTTTTTTGCAAGCGACCCCAACCTGGGCCGCATACTGGCTGCGGTCGGTTACGCTGGCATTGACGACCTTGACCCGGACGGCATCGACTTGTATCTGGACGACGTGCACGTTGCCGTCAAGGGCGGGCGCAACCCGCTGTACCGCGAAGAAGACGGCCAGCGCGTCATGAAGCAAAGCGAAATCAAGGTGCGCGTTGGTTTGGGACGCGGGACTGCCTCAGACTCGGTCTGGACCTGCGACCTGAGCCACGATTACGTCACCATCAATGCAGATTACCGCTCATGAACGTCAACTTTGAACACCTGCTGGTCAATTTTGAGCACCTGGCGGCGCGGGCCGAGCAGCTCATCAGCCGCATCGAGTCGATCCTGCCGCAGCCGCTCACAGCGCCTGACTGGTCAGCGTCCAACGCCTACCGCTACCGAAAACGCAGCACCGGCCACGGTACGCTGGAGCCAGTACGACACATTGGCGCGATGCGGCTGGATGATTTGAAGGAAATATCGCCGCAGAAAGACAAAATTCAGCGCAACACCCTGCAGTTTGTGCAGGGGAAGCCCGCCAACAATGTACTTCTGACAGGTGCACGCGGCACCGGCAAGTCTTCACTCATCAAGGCCTGCCTGAATGAATATGCGTCGCAAGGTCTGCGCCTGATCGAGGTGGACAAGGCGGATCTGGTTGATTTGCCTGACATTGTGGATGTTGTCTCCGAGCTGCCCGAGAAGTTCATTGTGTTTTGTGACGATCTCAGCTTTGAAGAGGGCGAACCCGGTTACAAGGCACTCAAATCCATTCTGGACGGCTCGGTGGCGGCAACCAGCTCCAATGTGCTGATCTACGCCACCAGCAACCGGCGCCATTTGCTGCCGGAGTACATGAAAGAGAACCTCAGCTACACCCACACCGAAGACGGCGAAGTGCATCCCGGTGAAGTGATCGAAGAGAAAATTTCGTTGTCCGAGCGGTTTGGCCTGTGGGTCAGTTTTTACCCGTTCACCCAGGATGAATACCTGGTGATCGTGGCGCAATGGCTGTCGTCATTTGGTGTTGGCGCACCAGCGATTGCGGCAGCGCGGCCCGAGGCGCTGGTTTGGGCGCTTGAGCGCGCTTCACGCAGTGGCCGCGTGGCCTGGCAGTTCGCCCGCGACTATGCGGGCCGACATGCCGTACCTGCGTAATGCAAGCACTGGCGCGTTCGATGCAGCCGTTGATTGCCGATGGCGACCAGGCCCGTGCGGGCGGGGCTGACCGAAAAATAACCGAGGTGGCGGTTGGTGTGTTGATCAAGCCCAACGGCGACTTTCTGCTCACATCGCGGCCGCCTGGCAAGGTCTACGAAGGCTATTGGGAGTTTCCGGGTGGCAAGCTCGAAGCCGGCGAAACCGTGTTTGATGCGCTGAAGCGGGAGCTGTTTGAAGAGCTGGGTATCGTGATTGCTGCTGCAGAGCCCTGGAAGGTTGAACTGATCGACTACCCGCATGCGTTGGTACGTCTTAACTTCTGCAAGGTGTTCGCGTGGTCGGGCGAGCTGCAAATGAACGAAGGCCAGCACTGCTCGTGGCAGCATTTACCAGTCGATGTGGCACCGATTCTTGCGGGTACGCTGCCGGTTCTCAACTGGTTCGCGCAGGCGCAAAACCATGC
>JANOMD010000251.1:0-10675 GCA_031420135.1 Rhodoferax sp.
CGCGACCGACAAGGTCCTCGGACGAGTAGCCAGCGAAGTTGCTCTCCGTTTGCGCGGCAAACACAAGGCCATTTATACGCCTCACGTCGATACCGGTGACTTTATCGTCATCATCAATGCAGCCCAGCTGCGTGTCACCGGCGCCAAGCCGATCGACAAGATTTATTACAGCCACTCCGGCTACCCCGGTGGCATTTCCGCCATCAACTTCCGTGATATGCAGGCCAAATTTCCTGGCCGTGCGTTGGAAAAGGCTGTCAAAGGCATGCTTCCAAAGGGTCCTTTGGGCTACGCCATGATCAAGAAGTTGAAGGTTTATGGCGGTGCTGAGCATCCTCACACTGCCCAGCAGCCTAAAGTGCTGGAAATTGCAGGTATTTCTGCCAACGCTACCAAAAGGGAGGCAGCCCAATGATCGGTGAATGGAACAATGGCACCGGCCGTCGCAAATCCAGCGTCGCCCGCGTGTTTCTGAAAAAAGGCTCCGGCCAGATCGTCGTCAACGGCAAAGACATTGCAAAATTCTTTGGTCGTGGCACGTCCATCATGATCTGCAAACAGCCGCTGTTGCTGACCAACCACGCCGAGACGTTTGACATCATGGTCAATGTGGCCGGTGGTGGTGAATCGGGCCAGGCCGGTGCGGTGCGCCACGGCATCACCCGCGCGCTGATCGACTACGACGCAACGCTCAAGCCCGAACTTTCAAAAGCCGGCTTCGTCACGCGTGATGCGCGCGAAGTTGAGCGTAAGAAAGTCGGTCTCCACGGCGCCCGCCGCAGGAAGCAGTTCTCGAAGCGTTAAGCCTGGTTACTCAAAAAGGCCGTCCGGGATGCAAATCCCAGGCGGCTTTTTTGTTGGCACTGATAGACTCAAACCCCCATGCGATTTCGTCTGTTACGCCGCCGGTTAACCATCAGTTCGCCCCGCATGTCGGTGCGCAGTGCCTTGCCATGGCCATTTCGGTGGGCCATGTTGGCGCTTGTCTTCGGATTCTGCGCGGCCATTGGACTGTGGGCATTTGAGTTTGGCAAGGAGATTGCTGGTCTGGATGGCGGGGCCAAAGAGGAGTTGGCACAGGCCCGACTGGAGCTGACCACGCTGCGGGCGGAACTTGCCACTGCGGTAATGGCCCGTGAAAAGGCGCAGACGATTGCCGACACCGCAGGTACGTTGGTGATTGCCGAAAAGGCTGCGACCTCCGGTTTGATGTCACAAAACAGGCAACTTGATGCAGACAACCGAAAACTCAAGGATAACCTTGGATTTTTTGAAAAACTGATTCCAGCGACCGGTGGCGAAGGAATTGCCGTGCGGGCTTTTCAAGCCGAGGTACTGGATGGCCGTCAAGTAAAATGGCAAGTGGTGGTGATGCAGTCCCAGAAGAATCCGCCCGAGTTCAACGGTCGGCTGGAAGTGAGCTTTTCAGGAGTATCCAGCGGCAAGCCTTGGGTAGCGGCGATGCCGGGGGGCGCACAAGAGCTCAAATTTCGACAATATGGCCGCACTGAAGGCTTGTTTGAACTTCCCGCCCAGACGACCGTCAAAAGCGTGTCGGTCAGGGTGGTCGAAGGAGGCACTGTCAAGGCAACGCAAACGGTCAAAGTGTAATTAATGCAAGTGGAGACAGCCCATGTTCCAGAAGAAAAGACAACCGCCGATCAAAAGCCTGATTGCGCACGGCAGCCAGATCGCTGGCAATTTCAAGTTTACGGATGGATTGCGTGTGGATGGTGCCGTGATTGGCAACATTCGGGCCAGCGAAGATGAACCCAGTCTGCTGGTGATATCGGAAGCAGCCACCATTGCGGGTGAAATACATGCCGATCACATCATCATCAATGGCTCGGTCAAGGGTCCCATTTACGCCAGTGTCATGCTCGAGTTGCAGCCCAAAGCGAGAATCGAAGGCGACGTGCACTATGCGGCGCTTGAAATGCACCAAGGCGCTTTGGTGGCAGGGCAGCTTCGTCCCATCGTTGCCGGTGAGGAAAAGCCCACACTGAAACTAGCGGCTAATAACGGCTGACTGTAATCTTGAGCAATTTACTGTAGTATTGAACGATTGAGTTTGAAGGAAAAATTATGAGCGCTGTTGCAGCAAACATCCAGACTGAAATGCCTCCCGTCCCCATTCTGTTCACCGACAGTGCGGCGGCCAAGGTTGCGGACCTGATTGCAGAGGAGGGCAACCCTGATTTGAAACTGCGGGTATTCGTGCAAGGCGGCGGCTGTTCCGGGTTTCAGTACGGTTTCACGTTTGACGAAATCACGAATGAAGACGACACCACCATGACCAAAAATGGTGTGTCGCTGCTGATTGACGCGATGAGCTACCAGTACCTGCTGGGTGCCGAAATTGACTACAAGGAAGATCTTCAGGGTGCCCAGTTCGTCATCAAAAATCCAAACGCCACAACCACGTGCGGATGTGGCTCCAGCTTTTCAGCCTGAAGTGCCCAGCGCAACCAAAAACGGTATGTTGGCTATTTGAGCCTCCCCTAAGCGGGGTAAATTGCACCCAGTATGCGGGCGCCTCTGGCGCCCGTTACTTTTGGCACGTTCGCAGCTTCCCGACGAATGCATTGCCGGGCAAGCCATGCAAATGCCGCCGCCTCAACCTGCAGTGGCGGCAGACCGTTTTCCAGCGAAGTCTGGACCGGCATCCCGGCCAGATCCCGCAAACGCTGCATCAAATGGGAATTCAGTGCGCCACCACCACACACAATCAGCATTGACAGCGCCTTGGCACCGACGCTACCTGCACCGATCAGGTTGTCGCAACAAACCCTGGCAGTCAGCTCAGTGAGGGTCGCTTGCACGTCAACGGGCTGCAATGCGTTAAAGGCCGCCAGTTTTTGCGTCAACCACTTTGCGTTGAACAAATCCCGTCCGGTACTCTTGGGCGGTGCCTTGCGAAAATAGGACTCATCAAGAAATTTGGCCAAAAGCGCTGGCTGCACCTGTCCGCTGGCCGCCCATTGGCCCCTGGCATCAAAAGGCTCGCCGGTTTGCTGTTGGCACCAATGGTCCATCAAGGCGTTTCCGGGGCCACAGTCAAAACCCAGAATACCGTCGCCGGAAATGTCTGCGTCCGGGATTAACAGCGTTATGTTTGACATGCCGCCAATGTTTAAAACAGCCACGCTTTCATCCGTCCGCCCGAAAATGGCTTGGTGAAAGGCCGGCACCAGTGGTGCACCTTGGCCACCCGCAGCAACATCCCTGCGCCGGAAGTCGGCCACCACATCAATGTTCGTCAATTCGGCCAGCAGGGCCGGGTTGTTCAGCTGAAGGGTGTAGCCTCCGGCACAACCCCGAACTGGATCGGCGTCAAACTCCTGGGGGCGGTGGCGCACGGTTTGACCGTGCACGCCAACCGCAACAATGGCCTTGCGGTCAACACCTGATTGCATCAGAACGGCATCTACGATGTCTGCAAAGATTCTGACGATTGCATTTTCCGCCAGTGCGGCGCGGTGCAATTCGTCGTTGCCGGAACTGTTCAGTTCCAATAGCGAAGCTTTCAAATTGCGGGGAAATGGCGCATAGCTGTGTGCAAGCACCTTGATTGCTGCGCCAGAAAAGTCAACCAGGACGCCATCGACCCCATCAAGCGAGGTGCCCGACATCAAGCCAATGAACAAGTCTGACATTCCCCGTTTGTGCCAAACTAAAGCAGACGATGAAATTGGAGTGCGCTCAAGCAAACCTTGGTGGTCTTGCCGCCAAATCGGGCGACCGCCAGCTATTCAGCCGAGGCCTGCTGAATCGAGCCTGCAGCGGCAAGCGCAATTCGAACGATGGCTGCGGAATTTTCAAACTGGGTTTTGGTTGCAGTGTTCACAGGCAAAACCTCACTTTGACGAGCCATTGTCAGCGGGTCTTGGTGAACACCATTGACGCGGAACTCAAAATGTAGATGGGGCCCGGTTGACCAGCCGGTGGAACCCACCAGACCAATGACGTCGCTTTGAGCAACTTTTTGACCCTTTTGTACATTGATCTTGCTCAAATGCGCGTACACCGTGCTGTTTTCCTTGCCATGGTTCACGATGACCACATTGCCATAACCACTTTGCACACTGGCAAATTCAATCGTGCCGTCACCAATGCTGCGTACGGGAGTGCCCGTCGGCGCGGCGTAATCAACGCCCAAATGGGCCTTCCAAATTTGCTGGATGGGGTGAAGGCGCATTTTGAAGCCGCTGGTCACCCGTGAAAATTCGAGCGGTGAAGCCAGGTACGCGCGACGCAGGCTTTTCCCGTCAAGCGTGTAATAGGCACCTTTTGCGGCGTTGGAACCTGCTTGAGCAGGCTGCGCGAACCACATCGCCTGGTAGGTTTTGCCATTGTTTACAAATTCGGCGCTGAGAACCCGCCCGCTGCGCATCGGCTCGCCATCGGCTTCCAGAGATTCGTAGGTGATGGAAAAATGGTCGCCCTTGCGAAGTGCACGATGAAAGTCGATATCCCCTGCAAAAATCTCAGCGATTTGCACACCAATTGAATCGGGAAGCCTGGCCGCATCAGTCGCCGCAAACAGCGATGACGTGATGACGCCACTGGCCAGCCGGGTGGCGGCAACCAGCGGCGCCGATTCAATTTTTGCAGTCAGGCCCAGCGGGGTCGATTCGACCACCAGCCTCGAAAAATTGCCATCGTCCAGCGGTGTCCAACGGGCCACGAGGCGCTGCAGGCCGTGGCTGGCGGTTGTTTCTGCGCTGACGCTTCGGCCAGACCGGCCCCAAAGGCTTTTGCGCACCAACGGGTCGGTGCGCATGAACGCGGCCGCAGTTGAATCGCTGATGCCAAGGCGCCGCAACAGTGTGTCAGCGGTGTCGCTGGCACGGGTCACCTCAGAGCGGTACAACGTGAGAGCGCCCAAGTCCGCCATGCCTGCTGGATCCGGGGAAATTGCTACAGGCTGCACCAGATCGGCGATTTCTCGCACGGGCAGGTCTGACACGTCGGGTCCAAATGAAGCAACAGCAAACGCACCACCCGCTGCGCCTAAGGTCAGTGCGGCAATCAGGGCAGTCAGGCGTTTCGGGTGGGATTGGATGGCCTGTTGGGTTGAGGTCAACAAGGCTGTCACTGCGGTGGTCAAACCATTGATCAAAACAGGGGATCCTTCAGAATACGTTGCTAGAGTGCCTTGTACGATGGACCACCCAACCAGGGAGCAGTGACCGCGACATCGACCTACCTACAGAGTGCATGAACCGGCCACACACCCCTTAAAATTGAAAACTACCGGATAGCGGGCAAATTTTGCCTTTGAAATCCAGCAGCGAGGAGGGAGTATACCCTCCCCAACCCACGCAGTATCTGGAAAAACCCTTATGAATCAACCCTTGCCCGCCAAACACCCGGTTACAGACTGCGTCCGGGAGGCCATGGCAATTTCCCTGAGGGGTAGTGAAGAGCTTTTGCCGCAGGAAGACTGGCTTAAAAAACTTGCCCGATCGCAAAGCACCGGCACGCCACTGCGCATCAAGTTTGGCCTGGACCCGACGGCACCCGATCTGCACCTTGGTCACACGGTCGTGTTCAACAAGATGCGGCAATTGCAGGACCTGGGTCACACGGTGATTCCGTTGATCGGTGATTTCACGTCAATGATCGGCGACCCCTCGGGACGCAACACGACCCGTCCACCTTTGACCCGTGAGCAGATCGAGGCAAATGCCAAGACTTATTTCGATCAAATCAGCCTGGTGCTGGATATTGATCGGGCGGAAGTGCGGTACAACAGTGAATGGAGCGACCCGCTCGGTGCGCGCGGCATGATTCAGCTGGCTGCGCGCTATACGGTTGCGCGGATGATGGAGCGCAACGATTTTCATGGCCGTTTCAAGGCGGGCACGCCCATCAGCGTGCATGAATTTTTGTACCCGCTCATGCAGGGCTATGACTCCGTGGCGCTCAAAAGTGACCTGGAGCTCGGTGGCACAGACCAAAAATTCAACCTGCTGATGGGCCGTCATCTGCAACAGGAATATGGTCAGGAACCGCAGTGCATACTGACCATGCCGTTGCTCGAAGGACTGGATGGCGTGGAGAAAATGTCGAAGTCCAAAAACAACTACATCGGCATCACCGAGGCGCCAAACACCATGTTTGCCAAGGTCCTGTCGATCAGCGACACCCTGATGTGGCGTTGGTACACCCTGCTGTCGTCGCAAAGCGAGTCCGCCATTGGGGCGCTGAAGCAGGAGGTCGAAGCGGGCCGCAACCCCAAAGAAGCAAAAGTGGGGTTGGCCAAAGAAATCACGGCGAGGTTCCATTCTGCCGCAGCGGCGGATGCGGCTGAACAGGACTTCATCAACCGCAGCAAGGGTGGCGTGCCCGATGAAATCGCTGAAATTTCACTCTCTTTGGGCGAAGGCAATGCTGGCTTGGGAATCGGCGCGTTGCTCAAAATGGCTGGCCTCGCGGCATCCAGTGGCGAAGGCAACCGCCTGATTGACGGCGGCGGTGTGCGCGTGGACTCCAGTGTGGTCAACGACAAAGGCTTGAAGCTAGGCGCTGGCGTTTATGTCGTCCAGGTCGGCAAACGCAAGTTTGCGCGGGTGACCCTGCTGTGACATTGGGGTGACCGCTTGCATTACCTTGCACCGGCTTTCTCCAGCATCTGCACCATCGGCACGTAACCTCTCGCCTTGGCCAGAGCCAGCGGCGTGAGGCCTTGTCGGTCGGCAAGCTGCGTGTTGGCCCGCGCGGCGATCAATGCTTGCAGCACCTCGCGGTGACGAGGACCGCCATTGCCCAGCACGATGGATTCAATCATTGCCGTCCAATGCAGGTTATTGACATGATCCAAAGGAGCGCCAGCGGCAATCAATTGTTTGACCACACCGTCATGGCCCAAATGCGCAGCTGCTATCAAGGCTGTCCCGTCGTACCGGCTCGTGGTCAATTTGGCGCTGGCACCCAATGACAAAAGCAGCTTGAGGGTTTCCTCGTCATCGGCGACGGCGGCAATGGTCACGGCGTCGTAACGGTCACTTTCCAGCAACTCCAGATTCGCACCCGCCTGGGCCAATGCCAGAATGGCGCCGCGCTGGCGGGCAAACGTCGCGACCTGAATCGCGGTGCGACCATAACTGTCGCGGGCGTTGATGTCAGCCTTGGCCAAGATGAGACTTCTGACATTGACGACATCGCCTTTGTAGGCGGCTGCGTGCAGGCCGGCATAGCGAGCCACTTCGACGCTTGAAGGCGGAACCTGCGCCCGCGCGCCGGGCGTCGCCAACGCGGCAAAAGCCAGGAAAGCTGACAGACCAAGGCCTGACAACCAGCCATCACCGAAGCGAGTGGGTGCGCCAGTTCCCAGCAAATTACCGGTGTCTGAGAGGCTGTCGCCAAACACATACAGGTTGGAAAATGGACCGGCCGCGCCCACTTCAAGCCGCCAGCGCAAGACTCAGGCAGAACTCGGCACCTCGCGGGACGCGGTTGTAGGCGGTCAGACTGCCGCCCATGCTGGCAACCAGCGTCTCGCTCAAGCTCAAGCCCAGTCCCAATCCAGCCTCGCGGGTGGTGAAGAACGGCTTGAAGATGTGCGCGACAACATCGCTATCCATGCCGGGCCCGGTGTCGCGCACACTTAACTGGGCGCGGTGGTCAGCACTGGTCAACGCCAGCACCAGGCTGCGTTCGGACGGCCTGACCTGCTGCATCGCCTGCAACGCATTCATCAGCAAGTTGTGAATCACTTGGCCCAGTGCTATCGGTTCGGCAGTCACTGTGAAATCCGGCCCGATGGCAGCAATGGAATGCCGCACCCCGAGCCGATCCAGCTCCGGAATGAGCAAATCCAGCGCACTGCGGGCCGCCGTGAGCTGATTGACCGGCTGAAGCGCGCCTGACACGTCGGGCTGCTCGACCACCAGCCGAAGGCGGTTGACGACCTCTGCGACGCGCTCAATTTGTCCAGTTGAATGGCTCACCGCTGCCTGCACAGCGGGCAGGCTGGGCGCATCGGTTTCAAGCAGTTGGTTGGCGGCCTGCGTGGCCTTGACGGCCAGTCGCAATGGCTCGCCCAGCTCTTTGACCATGCCGGTGGCCAGCTCGGCCAATGTGTTCAAGCGCCCAATTTGCCCGACCCGCAGCAGTTCTTCGGCGCGGTGGCGGTCATGGCGCTGGCGCAACAAGGCGCGAATGGCCAGCAACAGCAGTGCGACGCCCAAACTCCAGCTGGCCATCCAGCTCCAGGGCAATTCGCTCCAGCCAACATGGCGTTTGGTGACAAGGCTGAAGGGCTGCGTGACCGAAGCCAGTGGTTCGAGTGACTCGAAGTTCCAGCCGCTCGTGCTGCCTTGCACTGCAGAGGCGGCGTTGCCCTCCTGCAGCACCATGCCTTGCGGTTCCATGGCCAGCACCACCTGCACCGCACTGGTGTCGCGCGACATCGGCCAGTCTTGCCACGGGATCATGCTTTTGATATCAATCAGCAGCGCATAGCTCGATGCCTCTTGCCCCAGTACCAGGTGATAGCGGCCCTTGGCCAGATTCACGTCGGCCAGCACCGGGCGTTTCAGGCGGCGCGACTCGGCCTCACCGGCCCGCAATGGCTCGTCGGACCAGGACTCATCGGCATCCCGGCGCAGCACCATCAGCACATGGGGGAAAACCGATAGCAGGCGCTGCTCGAAACGGCTGCGCTCGTTTTGCGCACGGCTGCCCGGCAGGGTTGGCAACGTGGTTAGAACTGCCTCTACCTGCGCGACCCGCTGGCTGAGCAGCCGGTGCACTGCCTGGGTCTCGGTATCGAACGACTGTTTGAGCTTGAGCACTTCCATGCGCGCCACAAAGGCGGCACCCACCAGCGAGGCCAGCAGCCATGCCGCAGCCCAGGGGATGTGGCGTTTGAAATGGGTGACCATGGGCGCGAGGAAAAAAGGAGTCGGCAGTGGGTGAACAATTCTGGCACAGAGTCTTTCACAGGGCCACTTGGTGGGCGACGGGCCAGTGACGATTCCGCTTCGGATTGTGCTAAATCCTGGGAGATATCTTTTTTATAGCAACAAACCTATATTTTACGAGAGCTAGATGCCAATTTGATCTGTAAAATGGCAATAATCACCGCTATTTGTGCCTTTCTCGGAGAAAGTGATATCGCCAGCGATATTAAATAATCGACTTTCCAACCCGTCGTCAATACGGGTTTTGGAAGCCCAACCCGGCCAGTATCTCAGCCTCTCGCGCCTCCATCGCCGTCGCATCGGCATCGCTGGTTTCATGGTCCCAGCCTTGCGCGTGCAGGGTGCCGTGCACCAGCAGATGGGCGTAGTGGGCGCTCAGGGCTTTGCATTGTGCCCGCGCTTCTGCGGCAATCACCGGAGCACATAAAACCAAATCGGCCGTGACCAGCGGTGCCTGCGTGTAATCAACCGTCAGTACATTGGTGGCGTAGTCTTTTTGGCGGTAATCGCGGTTCAGCGCCCGGCCTTCTTCGGCGTTGACGATGCGCACGGTGATCTCACCATCGCTCGCCAGGGCATGGCGAATCCAGCGGGATACTTTGTGCCGTGGCAAGGCGGCACGGTGCAAGGCTGCATCTGCCAAATAGCCAAACTGCAGCGACAGCGCCAGGTTCTTCAGCATGGACGGCTCAGACCGGGTTTTGCAGGTTGGCGATCAACCGGCCCGCGTGCCCTTGGTGCGGCCGCCGCCGGTTTTGGACGCAGCCACGGCCACCCGGGCGGCGGGCAAGGCGGGGCGTTCGGTGGCTGAATGCCCGGGTGCATCGTAAGCATCAACTATGCGCGCCACCAGCGGGTGGCGCACCACGTCGGCGCTGGTCATGCGGCAAATCGCAATGCCACTGACACGCTTCAATACACGCTCGGCATCGATCAAGCCACTGAGCTGCGTTTTGGGCAGGTCGATCTGGCTGACGTCGCCGGTGACGACGGCTTTGGCGCCCACTCCAATGCGGGTCAAAAACATCTTCATCTGCTCGGGCGTGGTGTTTTGTGCCTCGTCCAGAATGATGAAGGCGTTGTTCAGCGTGCGCCCGCGCATGAACGCCAGCGGGGCAATCTCAATGGTCTGACGCTCGAAGGCCTTTTGAACCTGTTCAAACCCCATCAGGTCATACAGCGCGTCATACAGCGGACGCAAGTAGGGGTCGATTTTTTGATTCAGGTCGCCCGGCAAAAAGCCCAGCCGCTCGCCTGCCTCCACTGCCGGACGCGTCAGCACAATGCGCTGCACCGCGCTGCGTTGCAGGGCGTCCACCGCACAAGCCTCCGCCTGGTAGGTCTTGCCGGTGCCCGCCGGGCCAATGCCGAAGGTGATGTCGTGGCTGGCAATGTTGTCCAGGTAGTTGGCCTGGTTCAGCGAGCGGGCTTTCAGGTCGCTTCGTTTGGTCTTGAGCAAGGCCGCGCTGCTGTCGTCCATGTCACCGTCACCCGCCAGCATCATCTGAACCACGGCCTCATCAATCGGGCGCGCCGCAATTTCGTACAGGGCCTGCAGCAGCTCCATGCCACGCCTGGCCGCCAGCCTGGTGCCATCGACCTTGAACTGCTCGTGCCGGTGGGCAATTTTCACCTGCAGCGACGCCTCGATCATGCGCAAATGGGCATCCATCGGGCCGCACAGGTGCGTCAGGCGGGTGTTGTTGGGGGGAGAGAAAAGATGTCGCAGAATCAAGTTGATAATC
>JANOMD010000252.1:0-3079 GCA_031420135.1 Rhodoferax sp.
CCTCATTGACCTGACATTTCCGTTGGCGGCCGACCGGTCGGCGAAGGCCCTGTGAACCTCATCACTGACCAGAAGACTTGCACCCGCATGACTCAAAATGTCCGACAGCTCGGGCAGAGCCAGCCGGTAATTGAGCGGCACCAAAATGCCGCCCAGCCTTGCCAATGCGAACAGCAGCACCAGCATCGCAGGATGATTCAATCCGAGGTAGGCAACCCGGTCGCCCGGTTGGACGCCCACCGCCTCCAGTTTGGCCTGCGTGGCAAGGATGCTTTGCCACATTGCGCTATAGCTGATATCCAGGCCCTCGAAGTGCAAAGCGATTCGATGCCCGCCCTGCACTGCCCGGCGTTCAACGATGCTGGCCAGTCCGTCAGAAATTACAGCCATGTCGGGTTGTCTTATATTTTCATATCACAGGCAATATCAAAATAGCTGATTTTTGATGCCAAAAACGGCTGGAACGCCAAAATACCAATCAAATAGGCCTATAGCTCTCGTATTATATAGAAAGTTTGCTATTAATTAAGTATCATTCAGTTGTCCAGCCCGCTCAGAGGGTCCATTTGCAACTCCCCATTGAACGTGATTGAGGAGCCCAGGTTTACCGGGCGTGGGTGACGCCGCCATCCACCGTGAGGGTCGAGCCGACCACGTAATCACCCGCCCGGCTGGCAAGGTAAATGGCCGCACCCGCCATGTCTTCATCCGTACCGATGCGCCCGGCTGGAATATGGGCCGACACTTCCACTGCATGGTCGCGTGCTTCGCGGTTCATGTCCGACGCAAAGGCACCGGGCGCAATCGCCGAGCACACAATGTTGTCCTTGATCAGGCGCAGCGCCATGCGCCGTGTGAGCTGAATCAAACCGGCCTTGCTGGCGGCATAGGAATAGGTTTCCATCGGGTTGACGGAGATGCCATCAATCGACGCAATGTTGATGACTTTGGCGCAGTGTGTCTGGCCGGCCTTGCGCAACTGCGGCATCAGCGCCTGGGTCAGGAAGAATGGCGCTTTCAGGTTGGTATCAACGACTTTGTCCCAGCCGCTTTCGGGGAACAAATCAAACTCCGCGCCCCACGCAGCGCCCGCGTTGTTAACCAGGATGTCAAGTTTCTCTTCACGCGCGGCAAACTCGGCGGCAAGTGCTTTGGCCCCTTCCACGCTGGCCACATCGCCCGGCAAGGACACACAAAATCCATGCGCGGACAACTCCCTGGCGGTCTGGTCGCATACGGCGGCCTTGCGGGCTGATATGTAAACGCGCGCGCCTTGTGCCAAAAAGCCAGCGGCGATCATGCGGCCAATGCCGCGTGAGCCGCCAGTGATCAGCGCGGTGCGGCCTTTGAGAGAGAAGAGATCGTTCAAAATTTGACTCCTTGATGGGGTTAGGGAAATACCGGGGTTTGAAGGTGATTTATGCCGAAACTTATTGGCAGAAACCCGTTCACAGTGAAGCTTACTGCGATTTCGCCCTATCAACCGCACTTATGGAGACAACATGAAAACCCGCTACCCCATCAGTTACCCCGTGCATTCGCTCACCCGCACTGCCGCCATGGCCCTGGCGGCAATCACGCTGGCATCCTGTGGGTCGATGCCGCCGACCGACGCCCCGACCGTCCTGCATCGGGCCAATGCGGCAATGGGTGGCACATCACTTAAAAGCCTCCAGTTTGACGCCAGCGGAACCGGCGGGATTTTCGGCCAGGCCTATCTGCCTGGAGCGGCTTGGCCCAAAACCAATGTGACGATGTTCTCGCGCGTGATGGACTACGAGAATGCTGCACTGCGTCAGGACATGGCCCTGAATCGCGCCGAGCCCAATGGCGGCGGCGCAGTGCCGTTGATGGGGACCGGCGAACAGCGCTCCACCGGGATGCTCAAGGGCAGCAATGCCTGGAACATGGCAGGCCCCGCACCGGTTGCTGCGCCGCTTGCATTGAGTGGACGGGTGCACGACCTTTGGATATCGCCCCACGGCGTGATCAAGGCGGCACTTAAAAGCAACCGCGGAGCCCAGTCGATTGTCGAAGACGGCAAAAAATACACTGCGGTTTATTTTGGCCAGCCCGGCCTGTTCACTGCCGTAGCCTTTATCAATGGGGACAACCTGGTTGAGCGCGTCGAGTCCGTGCAACCCAACCCGGTCATGGGTGACACCTCCAGCACCACCTGGTATGCCAACTACAAGGACGTGGGTGGCGTGAAATTCCCCATGCACATTCGCCAGAACATGGGCGGTTTCCAGGTGCTTGACCTTGCGGTGACAGAAGTCAAACCGAATATCGCGGTCAACATTGAAGTGCCTGCGCTGGTCACCGCATTTGCCGAACGGGTTGCGGCAGAGAAGGTTGCAGATGGTGTTTGGCATCTGGGCGGCGGCTCGCACAACAGCGTGGCCATCGAAATGCGCGACCATATGATTCTGGTTGAAAGCCCGCTTTACGACGGGCGCGCAGCAGCCGTGCTGGCCGAGGTCAAAAAACTGTCGCCCAAACCGGTTCGTTACGTGATCAACTCCCACCATCACTTCGACCATGCCGGCGGCCTGCGTACCGCTGCGGCTGACGGCGCAGAAATCGTATCCAGCAGCGTGGCACGGCCCTTTTTTGAGCACGTCATGGCCAATGCCAACACCGTCGCGCCGGATGCCTTGCAGAAATCCGGCCAGCGGGTGGTCGTATCAGGCATAGACGGCAAGCGCGTGTTCAGTGACGGCGTGCGCAATGTTGAGGTCTATTCCATCGAAGGCAGTGTGCACGCTTCGGGCTTCAACATGGTTTACCTGCCCCAGGAAAAACTGCTGGTCCAGGCCGATGCCTTCACACCCGGTGCGCCCAACTCGCCGCCGCCTGCGCGCGTCAACGACAATCATGTCAACCTGGTGCAAAACATCGAGCGTCTCAAGCTTGGCGTGGAGCGAATTCTGCCGTTGCATGGCCGGGTCGTGCCCTTGACCGAGCTGTACGCGGCGATCGGACGTAAACCCTAACCATTTGACTTGACCATCCAAGCTGAAGGCCCTGAATTGAATTTGACCGACCCGCACGATTTTTGGCCTTCAAGTGGATTCTC
>JANOMD010000253.1:0-2903 GCA_031420135.1 Rhodoferax sp.
GTGAGCCGCTTGCGTCACGCTAATCGCGCTCTGCAAGTCAGCGTCAAGTCCAACGCAAATTTCAAGCCACAAAATAAAATCTGTTATATATCAATTGCTTAATGACAGCAATCACCTGAAGGTGCGAAAAATTAGATTCGATTGTAAAAATAATCGACACAACATTGAACAGATGGCTACCGCTCGTGAAACGATTTACTTCCCATTCCGCCCCCTACGACGCCCCCGGACATCGGCCCGGTACGCTATACGGTTTTCATACAGCAGCACGATTCGTGCCCAGCGAAGCGTCCCGTTATCAACCAAGGGGTTGCAGCCCCCCGGAGGCACGAGAGTGTAAAAATTTCCGACACGCGAAAGTACTCAGCGCTGAGCGGTTGCCGACTCACATTCATTGCAATTCAAAGGGTTACGGAAAAGGCAACGGTTTCGCCGGTGGTTTTTCGGCGCAAAACCGTGTAAGAAATTCCGACCGCATGCCGGGACCTGTTGCGGCACCGAACCGGGTACCAAAGCGGTACCAAAGGGTCACGTCTTGTCTTTTTCTCCCTCAAACCCGCTCAATCACCATCGCAATCCCCTGCCCCACACCAATACACATGGTGCACAACGCATAACGCCCTTTGGTTCGATGCAACTGGCTGGTGGCCGTGGTCACCAGGCGCGCGCCCGATGCGCCCAGCGGGTGGCCCAGGGTCAATGGGGTCAGGTCTGGTCAGGTCTTGCAATAATGCATTTGCTTGATTGCAAGACCTGACCCCAAAGGCCCCTGAATTATCAGCGCAACTACTGTGTTGACTGCATTGCCTAACTTCGATTAAATGTGAAATTAAGTGCAGTCGGGAATGCAGTAAATACAAGATGAACAGAACTGCTGTGTGTCAATATTTTTTAAGACGGCGTCATGAACATTGAGCTTATTTTTAGCGGTGCGATGAAAGCGGTAACCGCAAGCGTGGTTTGTAGCGCTTGCCTGTTTCCAACTGTGGGTTTGGCGCAAGCCTTCCCGTCGAAACCCATCACGATTATTGTTCCTTTTCCAGCCGGGAGCGCGACCGACAACCTTGTTCGTCCAGTAGCTGCCGCGTTGCAGGCCGCGCTTGGTCAGGCCGTGATAGTGGATAACAAGCCCGGTGCACAAGGCGTCATAGGGACGCAGTACGTGGCGCGCGCCAAGGCGGATGGGTATACCCTTTTGGCCGGCTCCAGCACCACGCTCGCTGCAAATGTGGGATTATTCAAGAGCCTTCCCTACGACCCAGGCAAAGACTTCCAGCCGATCGCCGGGTTGGGATATACCTCGATGATGTTCATGGTGCGGGCGGACTCTTCGGCAAAAGACCTGAAGAGTTTTTTGGCTTTGGCGCGCAAGGAAGCGATGCCCATGCCTGTGGCTTATGGATCGTCGAGCGCACAGGTGGCCCTGGCTTTGCTGTCCAAAGCTAGCGGCGTCAAATTTACCCCGGTGCCATACAAAGGCACACCTCAAGCCATTACCGAACTTATTGGTGGAACCATACCGATGGCGATCGTCGATGTCGGAAATGGCGTTCCTCACCTGAAGGCGGGACGCTTGACCGCACTGGCCATGTCGGGATCAACGCGCAGCGTGTCCGCGCCGGACGTGCCCACACTTTCCGAAAGCTTTAGCGGCACGCAACTCGTGACCTGGATCGGGCTCGTTGCCCCGGCTGGCACCCCCCAGCCAGTGGTAGACAAGCTTTACGCCGCGATAGACAGTGTGCTTGCGACGCCTGAAATGAAGCAGCGGTTTGCCACTATATCGACTGAACTGGAACCCGTTTCGCCGCAAGATCTTGGCAAGCGAATGGAACGTGATCTTGTGCAATGGACTGAGTTGATTCGCGCTGCGGGAATTCAACCCGAGTAGTTATCCATAGACGGCAACCGCAAGCGCATTGGGCTTGCAGTTGCTGTCGCAACCCGGAAAGCCCTTTTTAATGTCAGAGCCAGATCAAACCGTCTTCGACCCCCGCAACCACCGGATGTGCGAGACGCGCTACTTTGAAGATTTTGTCGTGGGTGAAAAATTTGTATTGCCCTCACGGACGATGACAGATGCGCTGTTTTCGGCTTTTCAGCTTGCCAGTGGCGACAACCATCCGGTTCATTACGACGTGGAGTATTGCCGAGCCCGCGGCATGCCCCATATGCTCGCCCATGGCTTTCAGGTCGTCGCGCAAACTTGCGGCGGCGCGGGCCTGTTTGCACACATGGTGGAGGACTCACTGAAAGGCTTCATAGAGCAGAGCAGCCGGTTTCTGGGCAAGGTGTTTGTGGGCGACACGCTCTACGCTACGCTCCAGGTTGAGTCCCTTGCGCCGAATCGAACGACCGGAGTGCTGGTGTTGAAGTCGACGGTGCACAACCAGCGCGGTGAATTGGTCATGGATGGGCTGCAAAAATACCTGCTGTCGAAAAGGCCCGCAGATGCTGCGCTGGCCCATGTCAGTGGCGCAACTGCGGAATGACCGACGCAAAGCTGCCCGCTGACACGCCTCAAATGGCGTTGGCAGGCGTCCGGGTTCTGGACCTCTCACGCGTCCTCGCTGGTCCGTTTTGTGGTGCCCTGCTGGGTGATATGGGTGCAGATGTCATGAAGATCGAGGACACCGCACAAGGTGACGAGTCGCGTGGCTGGTTGCCTCAAAAGATGGGGCAATCAGCAGCTTACCTTGTCAATAACCGCAATAAACGCGGCATTGCCATCAACCTTAAAAAGCCCGAAGGGGTGGAGATTGTCAAACGTCTCGTCGCGGATGCCGATGTCCTCATTGAAAATTTCCGTACCGGAACGATGGAAGGGTTTGGGCTGGGCTACGAAATACTGGCTGAACTGAATCCGCGACTGATCTATTGCTCGGTCTCTGCCTTCGGTCGCA